>DATBCA010000268.1:0-1839 GCA_036270715.1 Solirubrobacteraceae bacterium | reverse complement strand
CGGTGGCCGAGGAGACCGGCATGATCCGCGAGATCGGACGCTGGGCGCTGGAGGCGGCGTGCTCCCAGGGCGCGAGGTGGCGTTCGGCGCGGCTCGGCGCGCCTTCGATCGGGATCGCGGTGAACCTCTCCGCGCGCCAGTTCATGCTCGAGCGGCTGGACGTCGAAGTCGCGCAGGCGCTCGAGGCGACCGGTGTGGACCCCTCGACGATCTCGCTCGAGATCACGGAGTCGCTGCTGCTTGAGAATCCCGACGCGGTCCGCGCGACGATCGAAAGCATCGCGCGCCTCGGTGTGCGCTTCGTGCTCGACGATTTCGGCACCGGGTACTCGTCGCTCGCATATCTCGGCGGCCTTCCGATCGAGGGCCTGAAGGTCGACCGGTCGTTCGTCGCCGCGCTCGGCATCGACGAGCGCTCGACCGCGATCACGACGGCGGTCGTGCGGATGGCACAGGCTCTCTCGCTCGAGGTCGTCGCCGAGGGCGTCGAGACGGAGCGTCAGGCGGACGAGCTGCGAAAGCTCGGCTGCGAGCTGGCGCAGGGATTCCTCTTTCACGGACCGCTCGACGCTGAGCGGGTCGGTTCGCTCGTCGCCGTTGGCGGGAACGGGATCCGCCGGACGCGCTCGCCGCAGGCTCGGCATCAGCTCGCCGGGGCGGCAGGCGCAACCGGCGCGCGTCGGCGCGCGTAACATCCGAGATCGTGCGTGTCGGGCTGTACCGAGCCGGCCCTGCGCGCTCCGATCCGGATGAGATCGAGGCGCGCGCGAGCCGCGAGAAGGCGTTCTACAACGACAAGGGGGTTACCTCCTACCACGTCGTGCGCCGCTGGATCTGGCGCGCGCTCGGCGAGTTCCGGCGCAACGCGGAGATCAAGAGCTTCTACGACCCCGCGGGCAAGGTCGTGCTCGATTACGGCTGCGGGCCGGGGTACCTCACGACGTACCTCATCGCCAACGGCGCGGTGAGCGTCACGGGGATCGACGTCTCAGAGGGCGAGATCGAACAGGCGCGGGCGAAGGCCGAGCACGAGGGGCTGGCGCCGGTGACACGCTTCCTGGTCGCGGACGCGCACGCGACGGAGTTCCCCGACGATTCGTTCGACCTGATCGTCGGCGACAGCATCCTGCACCACCTCGACATGCGCGTCGCGCTCGCGGAGATCAGGCGCATCCTGCGCCCGGGCGGGCGCGCGGTGTTCATGGAGCCGATGTGGCACAACCCGATCCTGCGGATCGGACGAGCGCTCACGCCGACCGCGCGAACACCGGACGAGCATCCGTTGACGACGCGCGACTGGGAGCTGTGCGCGCAGCTGTTCGGTGACTTCGAGCACCACGAGCGCGAGTTCCTCACGATTCCGCTGATGCCGCTCAACCTCGTCCTTCCCCGGCGGGCACAGCGCGCGCTCGCGCGCCTGGTCGGCGCGATCGACGACCGGGTGCTCGAGCGCTTCCCCTCGCTGCGCAAGCACTCGCGGATCACGTTCCTCGTTCTTCAGTAGAACGCGCGCGGGTCGGGCGAGTGAGGTTGCGCACGGAAGCGCCGTGCCGTGCGTGCGCTCACACACGCGCGGGCGCAGGAGTGGGAGGGTCCCGGGTGCGCAGAACACCGCTCGAGGGGGGCGAGCTCGAGGGGACGGGTAGAGCGGCCCCCGGGGCGCTACTGGAGGGTGCACCGGGGCCGCGACTATTTGGAGGCGCGTAACGGCTGGGGCGCGCGCGACGAACGCGCATGGTGCGCGCATCGAGGCGCCGCCGGAGATCACGTATCGGTGAGACCGGCCGCGCGCATCGCCTCGTCGTGGTCGAGGAACGAGCTCATCCGCGAGATCTTGCC
>DATBCA010000267.1:0-3722 GCA_036270715.1 Solirubrobacteraceae bacterium | reverse complement strand
TCCCACCGAGCTGGAGGGCGGCGTAGTCGCCCGGTCAACGGCGGCTGGAGGCCGCAGCTCCTCATCGGAGGGTGGGACCGGACGTCCCACCGAGCTAACCCCCTCCGAAGAAGAGCGCTACCTCGCGCGCGGCCGACTCGGGGGAGTCCGAGCCGTGGACCATGTTCTGCCCTACCTCGATCGCGAAGTCCCCGCGGATCGATCCCGTCGCGGCCTCGAGCGGGTTCGTCGCGCCGATCACCTGCCGCGCCGCCGTGACCGCCTGCTCGCCCGCCAGCACCATCGCGACGATGGGACCGGAAGTGATGAACTCGACGAGCTCACCGAAGAACGGGCGCTCGGCGTGCTCGGCGTAGTGGCGTTCGGCCAGGTCGGTGCTGACGGTCATCCCTCTGAGCTCGCGTATGCGCAGCCCCTTGCGCTCGAAGCGCGCGATGATCTCGCCGGTGAGCCCGCGCGCGAACGCGTCGGGCTTGACCAGTATCAGCGTCTCTTCCAATCCCCGCCTCGCGATCGCTCGTCGACGCTCAGCTGTCGCGGCGCGGCCGGGGAGCTTGGCGCTCGCGCCCTCGCGCCGGCCTGACGATCGGCTCCGGGTCATCGACGCGGCCCGGAGCGCGTGGTTCCTCGCCGACGTCTTTGCCGGCGGCGCGAAGCGGCGCGAGGTCCGCGTGCTCCTCTCCGTCGACCAGGCGGCCTCCCGCCGTCGCGGGTGCTCCGAACTCGGAGCGCTCGCCGGCGGCGCTCGCCGCGCGCGTGCGTCGCGTGCGGCGGGCGGCGGACGTGGGCGGCACATCCGCCTCGCAGTAGGGACAGATCGTCCACGACTGGTCGAGCGGGCGGCTGCAGTTCGTGCAGCGCTCCTTGAGCTTGCGCAGGCAGCTCGGGCAACGAACGAAGTCGGGCTCGACGCGGTAGTCGCAGTGCGGACAGAACATGCCGTCGAGCTCGCGCACGCGCGCTTCGGCTGCCTCCATCTCGAGCTCTCGCTCGCGCACGTCCTCCAGATACTCGGGCGGGCGCACGATCACGTAGACGATCGCGCCGACGAACGGGAACAGAAGCGCGGCGGCCGTCGCGCAGCCCACGAGCATCGGATCGACGATTCGCCGCTGCGCGTCCGCGAACGTCCAGTAGGCGAGCGCCAAGTACAGGACGACGAGAAAGACGATGAAGAGATCGACGGCCAGGTTCAAGCCGCTGCTTTCGATCCCGAAGAATGCAAGCGGGGACATTGGCGGGCCGAGTCTAGAGAAACAGGCGGCCGAAACCGTAGCCTGCAGCAAAGAACACAAGGATCACGACAGCGACGAAAAGCGCGACGCCGCCGACCATCGCGAGGACTGACGGGCCGTTGTCGTTCATGCGAGAGCGCTCCTGCGCGAGACCGCCGGCTCCTCGCGCGGGACGCGCGCGCGCAGGTCGGCGATCAGCTCGCCGACGAGATACACGGAGCCCGTCGCGAGCACCGCTCCGCGACGACGCTTGGCGAAGCGCTGCGCGGCGAGCAGCGCCGCGCTCGCGCGCGGCTCGACGGCGATGCGATCGAAGCCCATCTCGATTGCCATTTTGGCGAGCTCGCCGCTGGAGCGGGCGCGCTTGCTGCGGGGCTCGGTCAGCCACGCTCGTTCGCACGCCGGCAGGAGCCGCGCGAGCATCGTCGCGGCGTCCTTGTCCTCGAGCACGCCGAACACGAGCGTGAGCGCGCGCCCGTCGAGCACGGCGTCCAGCGAATCGACGAGCACGTCAACGGCCGCGGGGTTGTGCGCGCCGTCGAGCAGCGTGAGCGGGTCGCGAGCAATCGTGTAGAAGCGCCCCGCCATCTCGGTGTCCGCGGCGGCTTCGCGCAGCGCGCGTTCGTGCTCGGGACCGCTCGCGCGGCCCGGCTCGAGCTGCTCGAGATACGCCTCCGCGGCGACCCGCGCGAGCGCGAAGTTCGCGCGCTGGAACGCACCCTGCGCACGCAGCGGGGGCTGTGCGCGGCTCAGATCCGCGTGGACGACGCGCGCCTCGCGCTCGCGCGCGACCCGCTCGGCCACGCCCAGCGCCTCGGGAGCGAGGCCCGCGCCGAGCGCGAGCACGCCCCCCGGCTGCACGACCGCGAGCTTCTCCTCCGCGATCTCCGCGACCGTGGACCCCAGCCAGCGCGTGTGCTCGAGCGCGACGTTCGTGAGCACGGTCACGTTCGCTGCGACGACGCTCGTCGCGTCGTAGCGTCCACCGAGCCCGGCCTCGATCGCCGCGACCTGCACCCGCTCGCGCGCTATCGCCCAGAAGGCGGCGGCCGTCAACTCTTCGAACTGCGTCACGCGCTCCTCGCGCCCGAGCGCGGCTTCGACGCGCGCGGCGGCGGCCGCCGCGTGCTGGACCGCGGCCGCGAACTCGTCGGCCGAAAGCTCGCGCTCCCCGATCTCGACGCGTTCGCGGTAGTCGACGAGGTGGGGCGAGGTATACGAGGCCGTGCGCAGCCCGTGGCGGGCGAGGATCGCCGCGATCATGCGCGTGGTCGAGGACTTGCCGTTGGTGCCGAGAACGTGGATCGAATCGAATGCCCGCTCCGGGTCGCCGAGCTCGGACATGAGCACGCGCATGCGATGCAGCCCGAAGCGCATGCCGAACAGATCGAGCGAGCGCAGGTGATGCTCGGCGCGCTCTTCGCTCCAGCACGCCGACGGGGTCGCCGGGTCGCGGGTCTCGTGCGATCCCATGTCTACGGGTCCGGTCGCGCCGCCGCCCGGGCTACGCGTCGGGATGCCTTCGCAGGTAATCGATGAACAGCGGGCGCAGCGCCTCCCCCACCGCGCCGTCGCCGGAGTGAAGCGCGTCCCAGATCAGCCCTTTGGAGGACTGGATGTCGTACTCCGCCTCGCCCGGATCGCCCGCCACTGTCTCCGCCGCGGGGATCGCTTTCAGCAGCGACCAGAAGAATTTGACGTCCAGATGCCGCTCGGCTCGGCGAACCGCGCGATCGTGCAGCTCGTGTGTCGAAAGCTCGTCGAGGTTCTCGTCGGCCATCTGCTGCTCCCGTCGCGACCGCCCGCGCGAGCGCCGCGCCCGTCCGCGGGCCTAGCGCCGCCTGCGCGAACGCTTGCCGCGCCGCACGAGTGGCATCAGTTCGCGGCTCATGCCCCTGAGATCGAGTTTACGCGCGAGCTTGCGCAGCTCGAGGCGCTCGCGCGTCGACAGGTTGCTCACGCGCCCGCGCGATTCGCGCAGCAGCGCTGCAAGGCGCGCGCGCTCCTTCGAGGAGAGCGCGCTCCAGCGCTTGCCGACGACCATCCCGCCGCGCACCAGCAGCGCCCACGGCACGACGTCCGCGCCACGCTTTAGCCGCTGGCCGATCCCGGACCGGTCGCTCTGCTTGGCCACGCCCCGATAGTACCGGTCGTGCGCGGCTCTACGCGGATTCCTCGGCGAGCTCTTCTTCGGCGTCGTCGGGCGCGGCTTCGGTGACGAGCGTCGGCGTCAGGCCGCGCTCGACGGTGTCCTTCGTCACCACGCACTTCTTCACGTCGCGTCGCGAGGGCAACTCGAACTGAACCTCGAGCAGGATCTCCTCGACGATCGAGCGCAGGCCGCGCGCGCCCGTTTCGCGCGCGAGCCCCTTCTCCGCGATCGCGCCAAGGGAGTCCTCGGAGAACACCAGCTCGATGCCGTCGAACGCGAAGAACCTCTGGAACTGCTTCACGAGCGCGTTGCGCGGCTCGACGAGGATCGAGACG
>DATBCA010000266.1:0-3731 GCA_036270715.1 Solirubrobacteraceae bacterium | reverse complement strand
GTGCTCGTCGAGCTGATCGTCGCGATGATCGCCGCAGTGATCCTCGGCGCGGTCATCGTGCTGATGATGCAGGTTTCGATGGGGCAGGCGGCGCGGGTGTCCGACGGCGTCAACGCGGCGCGACGCGGCCGCCTCGCGCTCGCAACGATCATCGGAGAGATGCACAACAGCTGCGTCGCGCCGCGCATCGCGCCGGTGGGCGCGGGCAGCGGCGCGAACCGGCTGCTGATCATCAGTGGATCCGGCGCCGGCGCGAGCGCGGGCGCCGCGGAAACGGTGAGCCTCCACGAAATCACGCTCGTGAGGGGCACGCTCCGCGACACGTCCTACGCGAGCACGGGCACGCGGCCCGGTTCGCAATGGGAATTCGCGAGATCGGGCACGACGAGGACGCTCGCGACGGGCCTCTCGGCCGTCGGCAGGACACCAGTGTTCCAGTACTTCGCTTACGGCTCCGGCGCGGAACTGCAGAGCGCGCCGCTGCCGAGCCCGCTGTCGAGCGCCGCGGCGCTCGAAGTCTCGGCGGTGACGGTCACGTTCACGGCCGCGCCGCAGAGCGCCACCGGGAGCCTCGGCCGCGCGTTCATCCTCGTCGACACCGGCGTGCTGCGCCAGCCGTCAACGACGCCGGGCGAAAGCGCGCCCTGCGCCTGAGCTCGAACGCGCGATCAGCAGGCGCGCGCTAGCGCGAGCGCGCGAGCAGCTCGTCCAGGCGCCCGTCGTCTGCGGCGGACTGCAGCTCGGCGAAGCCGCCGATGAGCACGTCGTCGACAAGCACCTGGGGGAAGCTCATCATTCCGGTGCGCCGGGCGAGCTCGACGCGACCCTGCGGATCTTTTGCGAGGTTGATCTCCGAGAACTCGACGCCGCGGGCTTCGAGCATGCCCTTCACGCGCCGGCAGAAGGAACACGGCTCAGTCGAGTAGACGGTTACGCTGTGCATTACTTCAGAAAATATAGCGCCAGGTGGGCGTGGACTGCGACGCTCCCCAGGTTGCGAGGGCGCGGCGACTGCGACGCTCCCCAGGTTACGAGGGCGCGGCGTCGGGCACCGCGAGAATGACCGAGGGGGTCTCCTCCCGAGACCCCCTCGACGTGCCCGCCGTGCCTCAAGCTTCCTTGGCCTCAGCGTCCTTGCCGCGCGGGCGCGCAACGCCGAAAAGTACAGTCGCGGGCTTGCGGCAGCTACGAGACGAAGCGCTAGTTTGCCCTAGACGAAGGTGGGGCGCGCCCGGCCGCGCGAGCGTCGAAACTCTCGACGCGAAGGGCGCCAGGTCAAGCGAGCGGACGCGGTCGGCCGAGCGCGCGACGGCCGGGGGAGGATCGAGTTGGCGAGCGGGACGACGTTCAGGATCGGGCACGTCGGGGAGGGCGAATGAGTGCGCCGCGCGGGGACGCGGCGCACTCGCTCGCGCCGATGCGCGTGGCGGTGGTGTCGCCCGACCGTCATTACCGCGCGGCGATGTCGCTGCTCCTCGCGCGGCGCAATTGCCTGGTGACGGTGATCGCTAACCCCGCCGGGCTCGGCGAGACCCTCGCCGTGCAGGTGTGCGACGTGGTGGTGCTCGACGCGAGCGCGGGCGGCTCGACGGCCTCGCTCGCCGCGCTCCAGGCGCTCCCGCGGCGGCTGGGGGTGGTCGTCGTGAGCGACGGCAGCGCGCCGCTCGGCGAGCTGCTCGATGGGACGCTCGCCAAGTGGGGGCCGTTCGACGAGCTGATGGCCGCGATCGAGCGTGAGCGGTCGCGGGTGGCGACTCCGCGCGCGTCCGAGGCCCACGACCGGTCGTAGAGCGGGCGGCGCGCGGCGGTCCACTCCTTCAGGCGCGCGCGGCGCCTGTCGATAGGAGCAGTGCGACGCGGATGCGCGGCTGCATTCGGCGCGCGAGCGAGATGCCGGCGAAAACCAACGGGCGACAGACGATCTCCGGCCCTGCGGGCGCGGAGAAGGCACGGCGCGAGATCGCCGCCGACCTGCGCTGCCTCGATCGCGTGTTCGGCGAGCGGCCGTGGCGCGATGACCGCGCGCTCGCACGCGCACGAAAGCGCGCGCGGGCACGCGCGCAAGAGGTGATCGCGGCCGAAGGCCGCGGCGCGCGTCGCACCGCGGTGCTGACGGCCGCGGCGGAGCTCCTGTGCGGCATGCGCGGCGAGCTCGCGGACGCGCCGGCTGAGAGCACGGCGCTCGTGCGCCGCGTCCTCGAGGCGACGGAGCTTCCCGCGGTAGCCCTCGCGCGCGAAGTCTTGCGCGCACCAGGCCTGCTCAACCTCGTGCCGAGCGCCGCGGTCGACGCCCAGCTGACGATGCTCGTCGCGTTCGCGCCCGTGCGGGCGGCGTCGCTGTGGGTACTCGACGAGACCGGACAGCCGAGCTGCCTTCGACGCGTCGGCGGAGGCGCTCCTTCGCGCTCCGCGCGCGAGCTCGCGTGCGCGCTCCTTCGCGCCGAGAGCCTCGAGCGGCCGTCGCGGCCGCGGCGTCTCGTCGGCGCGGCCGTCGGCGGCCGTCACCGCCCGCTCGCGGCGCTCGTCGCCTCCCCGCGCGCGGGCACGAGCGAGACGGTGAAGGCGTTTCTCGCGGAGGCCACGCCGATGCTCGCGGCGGTCCTCGAGCGCGACTCGCTGCTGGCGGCGAACGCCGCGTCCGAGCGCGCGCTCGTGGGCGCGAGCGAGCGCAAGCTCACGCGACTGGGCTTCGACCTGCACGACGGCCCGATCCAGGAGGTCGCCGTGCTTGCGGAGGACTTGCGCCTGTTCCGCGATCAGCTGGAGGTCGTGCTCGCGAGCGCGCCCCAGCGCAAGCTCGTACACGGGCGCCTCGAGGACCTCGACGCGCAGCTCGTGGCACTCGACTCGGAGCTGCGCCGCATCTCCAACGAAGTGCACGCGGCGTCGGTGCTCCTGAACAGGCCGTTCAGCGGCGCGCTCGACGAGCTCACGAGAACGTTCGAGGCGCGCACGGGCGTGCGCCCGCGCGCCGCCCTGGAAGGCGACATGAGCCTGCTCTCGGGCTCGCAACAGATTGCGCTGCTGAACGTGATCCACGAGGCGCTCACGAACATCCGCGAGCACAGCGACGCGACGCGCGTGGCGATCACGGTGTCCGCAGGGGAGCAGGGCATCGAGGCTCAGATCACCGACAACGGCCGCGGCTTCGACGTCGAGGCGACGCTCGTGCGCGCCGCTCGCAAAGGCCGCCTCGGCCTCGTCGCCATGCACGAGCGCGTGCGCCTGCTGGGCGGCCAGTGCCGCATCGACAGCCGCCCCGGAGGGCCGACGTCGATCAACGTCGCACTCGAGCGCTGGGAGCCGCTCGTCGACGGCCGCTCGGCGCGCGAGCCGCAGAGAGCAGCCTCGCAACGCACTAACTAGAGGGCGCGGCGTGGAGCGTAGAGGGCGCGGCGTGGAGCGTAGAGGGCGCGGCGTGGAGCGTGCGCCGCTGCCGAAATGCTAGGCGGTCGCCGACGACATCGGCCGGGCCGACGCGGCGAGGTTGTTCTCGTAGGCCCAGCGCACGGCGGCGCTGCGGTTGCTCACGCCGAGCTTGCGGTAGATGTTGGTGAGGTGGAACTTCACCGTGTGTTCCGAGAGCCACAGGTCGCGGCTGATGGCCTTCGTGGTGCGCCCGTCGGCGATCGCGAGCAGGATCGTGGTCTCGCGCGGCGTCAGCTCGGGGCCTCCTGCGGCAGCGGGCTCGTCGCCCGGCCCGCCGGACGTCGACGGGACGTGGAACACGG
>DATBCA010000265.1:0-9174 GCA_036270715.1 Solirubrobacteraceae bacterium | reverse complement strand
AGGTACCAGTTGGTGAACTTTCCGTCCTCGACGGAGCCGCGCACGATCTCCTCGTCCCAGTCGTAGGCGGGCCCGACGTACTCGAGCTCGCCCCAGTCGGCGAGCACAGAGTAGAAGTACGGGACCTCCTCGTGCGGAACGTCTTTTCCGAGCATGTTCAGCGCGGCGGTCTTGCCGTGGTTGAAGGCGACGTCCCAGTGCTCGATGCGCACGACCTCGCCGCGGTGGACGACGGACTCGTACTCGCAGATGTCGCCCGCGGCGTAGATCCCGGCCACGGAGGACTCGAGTCGCGAAGAGCAGCGCACGCCGCCGCGCTCGCCGATGTCGAGGCCGGCGCGCTGCGCGAGCGCGACGTCGGGAATGACGCCCGCCCCGACGACGACGCCTTCGGCGTCGAGCTCGAGGCCGTTGCGCGTGACGACGCGCTGCACGCGGCCGTTACCCTCGAAGCGCTGGAGCTCGTCGCCGCCGTGGATGTCGACGCCGTGCTCCTCGAGCAGCTCGTGGAAGAAGCGTCCGGCGTCGGAGCCGAAGCTGCGTTCGAGGGTGACGTGCTCCTGCATGACGATCGTGCAGCGCTTGCCGATCTTGGTGAGCGAGGCGGCGACCTCGCAGCCGATGTAGGAGCCGCCGATCATGACGACGTGCTCGGCGTCGGCGAGGCCCTCGCGGATGGCGTCGGCGTTGCCGAGCGTGCGCAGGTAGTGAATCTGCTCGAGCTCGCAGCCCTCGACGTTCAGGCGCCGGACGTTGGCGCCGGTGGCGACGAGCGCCTTGTCGAACTCGACGTCCTCGCCGCGCGAGAGCTTGACGGTGCGGGCGGCGACGTCGAGCGCGGTGGCGCTGGTTCGGGTGAGCACGTCGATGCGCTGCTCGGCCCACCACTCGGGCGGGCGGAAGTACGCGTCCTCGCGCTGCTCCTCGCCGCGCAGATATCCCTTCGAGCAGTCGGGGCGGTTATAAGGCGGATCGGACTCGCGCCCGACGAGCAGGATCTCGCCGTCGGAACCCGACTCGCGCAGCCAGCGCGCGCAGTTCGCGCATGCGAGGCCGCCGCCGATGAGCAGGAAGTCGACCTTGCGCGCGGCCATAACCGCACGATACCCGCGTGCGCTCGAGAGCCGCTAGCGCAGCAGGAGGGAGGCCCGCCGGAGCGGCCCTCCCTCCTGCTGCGTCACTGTCCCCTGTCTGTGTGTCCCCGTCACTGCGTCTCCAAGTGGTGCCTGTCGTCTGCGCTTCATTGCGCGCCGATGGCCGCAAAAATTGCCGCCGCGCGCGAACGCGCGGATGCTGCGCCGGGCGCCCGGCATGACGTCGCATCGACGCGCCGCACGTCCGAAACCGCACCTCTCCTCTGCCCGAAGCCCAGCTCCTCGCCCACCGGGCGCGGTTATGGGATCCTGGCGGGGGGCAAGCTAACTGAACTCGCCCCGGACGTGGGACGGATTGGACGGATGGTCGAAGGCACTGTCACGAATAAGCATCAGAGCCCGGGCGGATGGCGCACGGACCAGTGGCCCCACTGGGGAATGCGGTCAAAGATCCGCCACCGGGGGCCGTCTTCGCGGTTGTTGGGGCCGACGTCAGTGCCGGTGTGGCTGGTGTCGAGGCGCAGGCCGGCGATGACGACGAACACGTGCGGGGTCGGGGCGGCGGTCGCGTAGATCGTCACCCAGCGACCAGGGCCGGGGTCGCCCCATCGCACGTAATCCTGGGCGAGCGGATTGGTTCGAATGATCTCGTCGAGCGAGCGAATCCCTGCCCGGTAGAGCACATAGTTGAGGGAGCTCGAGCAATCCTCGGCGGGCGCGCCGAGCGGGTCGGGGTGCCCGCCGGGGCCGTACGGAAGGTCCTGCAACTCGTTGCCGGCGACGACCATCGCCTGCACCGCGGGCGGGACCGCGTCGGGAATCAGGGCGACGTGCGGGTCCGCGCGCGCGAGTCGTGCGCGTTCGCCTTCGACGAGCGCGACCGGTGTGTTGGTCGCCTCGGCGAGGACGCCGGTAGCGCGTTCGCCTTCGGCGCGAATGTGCGCGGCGCCGGTGATCGAGCCGCGATAGCGCGCGGCCCAACGTTCGACGCTCGCGACGTATGAATACGAGTGGTTGTAGGCGAAGATCGCGCGCGGGAGATCGCGCGGGGCGCCGCTCGCCGCGAGGTACGCGGCGGCAGAGTAGATGGCATCCGCGGGATCCCAGCGGCTCGCGCTGCCGTCACCGTTGGCGTCGCGGCCGTACACGGCCCATGTCGAGCCGAGGAACTGCATGGGCCCGCCGGCGCCGGCGCTGTTTACTGCGCCGACGCGCGTGCACGACGCGTCGGGCGCGCGGCCGTGATCGCACTCGACCTTCCCGATCGCCGCGACGATCGCCCAGTCGAGACGGTAAGCGCGCGCCGCCTGCATATACAGCGCGAGGTATCGAGTCGGTATGTCACTGCGCGCGAACGGGGAGGGAGGATCGCGCACTTCGAACGAGGCCGACAACCCCTGCTGCGCGGGAAACGAAGCGCCGCCGAGGGCGACGGCGACGAGGACAGCGATCGCACACCAGATGGTGAGAGCGGCCGCGCCTGCGCTCGCAGCGGGCCGCGTCCACGGAAGCGTTCGCGTACGCACGATCAGTCCCGGTCGAACCCGAGTTGTCGTTTGCGGCGTTCGGCGACCGCGCGAGCGTCATCCATGACTCGAGAGGTCTCGCGGTCGCGCATCCCGGGCGAAGCACGCCCGTCGACGCGCCAGCGCTCCACGGGTGAGCGCTCGGCGCGCGATGCGGGGAGCCTCTCACCCGCCGCGCCTACGCGATCGGCGAGCGCGCGGTCGAATGCGTCCTCGGCTCTGCGCCGGCCGCGGCGATCGATCGACTTCCGCTCGACGACGCGCGCGACATCATGAACAGCGGCGCTGATCTCGCGGCGCAGCGCGAGCTCGCGGTCGACCTCGAGTCGCGCACCGCGCTGGCGAGCCGGGTCGAGAGCCTCGTACTCGCCTCGCGTGAAACCGGCAAGGCCCACGAGCGAGGCGTAGTCGCGCCTCTCGCCCGATCCGACCCCTAGCGCGTCGCGGCCGGCCGGCAGCGCCGCCTGCTCGTTGAGGAACCGCGCGCGGTCGGTGCGGTCGGCGCTGGCGAAGGACGCGCGCGATCCGCGACGGCCGCCGGCAACGCCTCGCGAGAAACGCGACGCGTCGCTGAGGCGCTGGCGTTCGGTCGCGATTTCACCCTCGATGCGTGCCGCGCGGTGACCGAGTTCCGCGTCACGGCGTCGGTCGCCGCTCGTCGTGGCCTGCGAGCGGGCGGAACGCACGCGCTCGAGCTGTGCGCGCAAGGCGGACGCTCGCGCGCGGATCGCGGGCGCGGCGTCCTCGTCCGAGAGCGCTCCCCTTCGGTCGTGTTCGAGCGAGCGCGTCACCTGCTCGAGGCCGCTCTCGCGCCCGTGCTCTCGCGTGGCGGTGACGATCTGCTTACGGCGCTCGTACGTCGGTGCGGGGCCGGTGACCAACTCGAACGCACGTTTCGCGCGCTTGAGAGTTCCATCGGGACCCGGGAGTGGATGTCGGAATCGACGCGCGAGCGCCGAACGCGTGCGACCGCGCGCGAGCGGACTGCCGCCGCCGACGAGCGCGAGGATGTGTTCGCGACGCGCCCACGCGCCCCACCAGAACACGGACAGCACCAGCCACTGCGTCCAGAAACCAAGGCGTGCGAGTCCCGAGAGGATCGCGGCGACCGCGAGCATGACGCCGAGCACGAAGGAGAACACAAGCTTCGAGACGACCGCCGCGAACAGCTGCGTGGCCCAGCGCCCGAACAAGGCGCGTCCGCGGTCGCCGAATGCCGGGGCGAGCATCACGGCAGGAGCCATAAGCAGGTAGAGGAGGCTGAAGAGCGCCGCGGCGAGGAGACGCGCGGCGATGAAACCGAGCATCAGCAACATGCCCGCAAGACCTGCCGCGAGCAGCAGCAGGCCACCGACGCGCGGCCACGTTCCCCCGTCCGTCCGAAACTCGGCGGCCGCGGCCATCGGTCCGTGACATGCGGTTGCTTCGCTCGATCGGCACATGACGCGCAACAGCGAGCCGGTGTCGTTGATGGAGTTGCGCGCGGGGCCGTTGGCCGGCAGCGCGAGGAAGATCGAGCCGTTGGTACGCGCTTCCCGCAGCAGTTGCGCGCTGTGCGCGAGCCCGCTCGCGCGCGAGGATCCCGCCGAGCATGCGGTCGTTGCACCGGCCGGCCGGCACCCGGCCTGGGCGAGCTCTTCGCCCGCGATGTGCAGCGCGGTAGCGTGTAGTTCGGGATCGAGTCGCGCTGGATCGCGACACCACGAGACGTCGCCAAACTCGAGGTAGCACCACGGCAGTTCGACGGCCGCCGTGAATACGTCGCTCATGCTGCTCGCGAGCGCGTTGCCGGCGCCGGCGGGCGCACCCCGTGCAGCCGTCGCGAGCGTTCCGAGGCTTGCCTGGTTCGCCCAACCCCCGACCGCGCCGACGGTGCCGGTGGGGTCGAGCGTCACCCACATGCCCGCGGCAATCATCGCCATGAGCGCGAGTGCCTGGGAAAGCGTCTCGCCGACGTTCCGCCGGATGAGCCCGTTGTACACCGCGAGGATGGACGCGCACGAGAGCGCGAGCGCAAGCCACGGGACGGTGACGGCGAGCTGCATCCGCTGCAGCCCCGCGGCGACGCTTTCGCGGATGCCGGGGCTGTCGAGCAAGTCAAGCGTGAAGCCCCACTCGAGCAGGACGATGAGCGCGTGAACCACCCACACGATCGCCATCCACAGCGGCTGCACGAACAGGTCTTGGACGACCGATAGCCAGCGGCCGTTGCCGAGGCCGAGAAAGCCCGTGTCGATATGAACGTCCAGCCCGTAATCGCCGGTGGGCGCGGGAGCTGCGACGAAGCCCGACGTTTCGCAGTCGCGCCTGTTCGCGCGTGCGAGTTCGCCCTCAGCGAGGATCCCGCGACACAGCGGGCTGCCGAGACCGTTGCCCACCAACGGATCGACTTCGCCCGGCTGCGGCCCGCTCGCTTCGAGCGATTCCGCGCCGCTTCCGATCGGCGTCTGTCCCGAAACGAGCGGCGGTCCCGTGGGTGCGCGCGGTGCGCCAGCGCCGCCGGTCGGGCGCGCGAGGCGTGCGGCATCGGCCGCGGGCCCGTGGACAGTCGGAGTTGCCGCGTGCGCGAAAGCGGGACCGAGCGCGGTCGCGGTGAGCGCGAGAGCAAGCACGAGCCACGGCTCGCGAACGGCGGTGAACGCACTCGCGCGCGCCTCATGCACGCGCGGGCGTGGTGGAGAAGGCGTTCAGCAGACGCGGCAGGACGACATCGACCTGGATCGCCTCAACGCGGCCGTGGTGATCGCGAAAGAGGCATCGACCACGATCGAACTCGAGCAGAAACCCGAGCAGCCTTCGATCGTCGCTGTCGAGCCCGAGCAGCCTCAGAGCGCGCGCCGCTTCGGCTCGCGAGCGCATTCCGAACGCGAACGTCGCTCCGATGAGGTTCTCGAGCGACTCGCGTTCGCCGACGAGCGCGTCGGTCACGAGCTGCGTGCTGATGATCGGCACCGCGAGCTCCGAGCGACCCATTCGCTGCAGCGCGACAAGCAGCGCGCGACCGGCGGGATCGCCGAGCAGCCGCCATCCCTCATCGAAGGAGAAGAGCTTGAGGCGATCGCGCTCGGCGCCCATGAGATGCATCGCGAACATCGCGATCAGACGCACCAGCTGCTCGCCCACGCGCTCCGCCTGCGAGTAGTCCGAACGCGGCGTTCCCGGATCGGGGGCCGGCAGGTCGCGAATCGGCAGGTAGGTGACCTGGCGTTGCCCGACCGCGGGGAGGCTCACGGAGGCGTCGGCGAATCCCAGCTGCGTCAGGCCGGAGCGCGCGTACACGGCGAGCGCCTTCGATACCTGCATCTCAGTCTCGTCGCCGTCGCGTAGGGCAGTCACGACCTCGCCGCACGTCGGCTCGCGCGCACGTCGCAGCACGCGGTCGACCGCGGCGATCACCGCCGTCTCCCACGCGGGCTCCGCCCTTGCCGGCAAGAGGTCTCGCAAGAATGAAACGGCGGCGTCCTGGCGCAGATGATGAGGCGCGACGCGCAGCGGGTCCAACACGCCACGGAGCGCGGGGTCGGGTCGCAGGACGATGCTCTCGACGTGCGGAGCAACCTCGTCGAGCAGGTGAAACCGATGATCGCCCTTCGGATCGCAGTCGACGACTCGCGCGCCGAGCAGGAACCCCTCGTACTTGAGCTTCTGCGCGAGCGTCGTCTTGCCCGACCCGAGTGCGCCGACGCTGAGGACGGTCGCATTGCGGTCCACATCCGAGCCCTCGCGAAGGTTGAAGCGAAGCGGCGTCCGCGACCCGGAGAGGGCGTGGCCGAGGTAGAAGCCGCGTCGTGAGCCCGCGGCGTGGGCCGCGGTTGGCATCAGCGCGGCGGCCTGTTCGGTCGTCAGCGTTTCGTCATATCCGCCGACTCGCGCTCGCTGGCCGGGTAGGTGCTGGAGGAACAGCCGCAACTGATCGCCGAGCGGCCGGTGCAAACGCACCTCGCCGAACGCGCGGCGGCACGCGTCAACCCGCGCGTCGAGCTCGTCCTCCGAGTCGGCCCCGACGCCGATCGCGAGTGTGGCGCGCAAGAGCGGCGGCCGGCGCGATGTCTGCAGGTGCGCGAGGAGGTCGCGAGCGAGTTGCGTCCGCGCATACCCGACGTCCGAGGCGCCTTGCTCGCCGTCGGCCTCCGCGCGCAGGATCTGATCCGCATCCTGGATCCGTTTGCGGGCGACGCGCAGCGCGAGCTCGTTCGGAAGGAACCGCGCGGTGAACGCTGTGTCGACGCCGAACGGGAGGCTGTCGACGGGAGCAAACATGAGCTCCGCGGCGGGGCCCGGGAAGCTCGCGCGCTCGGGCAGCGATCCGGCGACGAGCATCGCCTGCCAGCTGCGCCCGAGCTCCGACTCGACCGCCAGCAGCCGTGGTCGCTGCTCCACGTAGCAGTCGGTCCAGCGGAGCACATCACCCTCCAACGGAGCGAGCACCGCTTCGCCGTTGCACTCGAAAACCACGGCGCTCGGCTCATGTAGCCCGTCGATTTCCGGTTCGCCCAGCCCGCGGCAGAAAGCCCGGCGCACGAGCCACTGCAGCTCGAGCGTGCCAGCGGGGCGCGCACCGAGATAGTCCGTCAAGCGGGCGTGCACTTGGTCCGCGCGAATCCTCACGCGCTCGAGCTCTGAAGCGGTGAGCAGTCGCTGATCGCCGAGCGCAAACGCCTGGCGCAGCCACCGCAGCCACTCGCGCGGAGGCTCTTCAGCAGTTCGTGCCACGAACGATGCGACGTCGCGAGCCGGCTCCCGCAGGCTCACGCAGATGAACACCGCGGGTTCCGCGGGAGCGATGTCTTCCAGGCGTCGCACATGCGCCGCGAGGTAACGCTCGCCGCATCCGCGTCGGTCGGGTGCGTCGCCGGCACGCGCAATCGCGGCGCGGGCCTCCTGCGCGTAGCGCTCGATCTCCCACTCGCGGGCGACGCGAAGAATCTGAACATCGGCCTGCACCGCCTCGAGCGCGGCGAGCAGAGCGAGCAGCAGCTGGGTCTTGGCGCCGGCGTCGAGGCAGTCGTATGAGCAGGTGTCGAGCGCAAATACAGCCCAGGCGTCGGAGCATCCGCTCGCGAAGACGCAGTTGCCGTAGGTGAACGCGATCGGGGAGCGCACTCTCAAGCGACTCGCATGCACGCATCCCTGTCGAGCACGACCACCCGACCGGCGTGGCCAGCTGCGGGAGTGTCGGGCGCGTGAACGACAACGGTGCGCCCGCGCCGCCGAGTGGAGATCGCGCACCAGCGGGTGTCCTCGTGTTCGTGCCGTGCCGTCAGGCGGGCGGTGCCCGGTCCGGCGAAGCGCAGCCGGCGCAGGCGCGGCTCTGAGCCGTCCGGCAGCACCAAGACAGGGGGTGGCCGCCAGCGCTCGAGGCGGGCGCACCGGCGGCACGCCCGCAGGGAGACGGCCTGTCGCGAGCCGAGCAGGTAGCGCACGAGCGCGTGTGCGGCTTGGTCGAACCGACGGCCATCGATGCGGATAGCCGCGAGCAGCGACCCGCACGCGACCGGCAGCGCTAGATCTCGCACAAACCACGGCAGCTGCCCCGCGAGTGCGCCCGCGAACGGCAGCCGATCGAATATCAGCGCCAGCGCGACCGCCGCGAGCGAGTAGATGACTCCGCGCACCGGCACCCCAGAGGGGTTCAGTCGCAAGTGGTCGATCTGGTAGATGCGGCGCTCGAGGTCGAACACCCTCCGGTACGAGCGGATCTCCATCTATGAGCCGAACAGCGAGGTGACGGTGTCTCTGAGCACGTTCAGCCCCGCGGGCGTCGCCAGCAGGATCGACACGATTCCCACGGCGAAAACGCCCGCTGCCTCCTTGAAGTCGCGACGGAATGCGAGGACCGTCGCTGCGATCGCGAACGCAAGTCCGATGAGACTCATCGCGACCGTGCGGCCGGTAGCCCCCGCACGCTTCGCCGCCGCTTCCAGCGAGCTGCCCCCTCTTTCGCTCGCGGGCGTGCGTTCGGGCACCGTCGGCGGCGCGCTCGACACGGATGCGTACGCGCGATCGCATCGAGAGCCGGCGCACACGAGGCCGAGCCCAAGGACGGTCACGATCACCAGCAGGTGTGCCCACCTCATGCGTCGGGGTCCATCTGCACGGCCGCGACCTCCCAGCGACCTTGCGCCTGTGTTACATCGAGTTCGTATCCGAGCGTGTAGTCGGCGCCTCGCCGGTCGGCCGCACGCACGGTCGCGAGCACCGTTCGCCCGGCGGGGGTCCAGCTGGCGCGTTCCACCGACTCGAGGTTCAACGGGCGCGTAGGGAGCGACACCCGAGCGCCGGACGTCAGATCCGCGGACAGCTCGTCCGCCGAACCCGCGAGGTAGTTGCGCAGCGCGCGAGAGACGACGAGCAACAGGCTTGGATCGCCGACTTCGCGCTGCGGCTCGCCGAGCCGCGCGGGCGCCGACGCCGGCGGGCCCACGAACGCTGGGTAGCCCGCGAGCGCGAGCCGACCATCCGCGAGGCGCGCGACGGGCACCGTGAGGTACACGAGCCCTTCGGCGTCCGTTTCTGCGGCGACGGTGTAGACGTTTACACCGGGCTGAGCCACG
>DATBCA010000264.1:0-9298 GCA_036270715.1 Solirubrobacteraceae bacterium | reverse complement strand
GGCCGTCACGACGGCGTTCTGCTGGTACCACGGCAGCAGCATCGTCACGAGCAGCGCCGGCGCCGCCGTCGCCGCGATGCGCTGCTCCGGTCCGAGCGCGTGCCAGACCCTGCTCAGCCGCGCCATCGCGCTGATCGCTCCTCAACCGGTCGCCGCCGGGCCGTCGAGCGCCCGCTCGTAGTCATCCGACCCGCCAGTCTAGGGTCGGCGCCGCCCGTCAGTTCCCCCTCGCCCCCCGAGCCAGCCCCACGGTGCCGTGCGCGGTCCGGAAGTTGCCGGCGAGGTCCCTCGCGCTGAGCGTGATTTCGTACGCGCCCGGTTTGGCCGGCGTCACCCACAACAGGCGCGGCGTGCCCCGCGAGACCGTCGCCGAGTTCGTCCAGATCACGCGCCCGCCGTGCCGCACGATGAGGTGCACCGTCGAGATCTTCGACAGCGACACCCGCACGCCCGCACGTGCGCCCGTCGGCAGCCTCGTGCTCAGCAGCGAGACCGCCGGCGGCGTGGTCAGGTCTTCTTCGAAGCGCTGCGCCGTCGCGCAGTAGACCTGATCCCCCGCGATCGGCCCCGCGCGTTCGCTCGCGGGCGGCGCCGCCGTGGTGCCGCTCCCGGTCGCGCTCGTGCCGCCCGTCGCGGGTGTCGTCGGGGTCGTGGGCGTCGTCGTCGCGGGCGTCGTCGTGACCCCCTGCGGCGATTCGACGAACGGGGGGCCCGTGCGCGTGCGCTGGCACAGGTGCTTGAGGAATTCCGTCAGCAGTTCGTGGTAGCTGAGGCTCGATTCTTCGAACTGGTCGTACAGCGACCACGCCCCCGTGTCGTAATGCGGGACCATCGCTCGCGCCTGCGCGTCGCCCGCGTCGAACAGCGTGAGGCCGAGCGGGTCCTTGGAGATCGACGCGTAGTCGTAGAGCCCGACGTCAGCCTGGATGAAGCCGTTGAGGATCCTGTCCGCGGGCGCGTAGGTGTACTGCGCGTAGTACGCGCCGAGGTGCGTGCGCACGCGCACCCCCACCGGCGGCGGCGCCTGGAAGATCCCGAGCGCCTGTTTGGCGGCGGCGAGCAGCGCCGGTTCGTGAAAGCGCGCCGCGGCGCGCGCGAGCACCTGCACCGCCGTTCCCTGCGAGAGGCCGCTCGTCCACGGCGGCCTGCCGCCGTCGAACCGGAACATGTACTCCCACGCGATACCGCCGGCGCGCGCGCTCGCGAGCGGGACCACTTCCGCCAGCAGGCGTTTCAGGTTCGAGTTTTCGTGCCCCGAGAGGTAGTAGCCGTTGGCCTCGCCGAACGTCCCCAGCCATTGGATCTCGAGGCCCTGCCCGGCGTAGTACTGCCACACGATCTCGCTCGGGGGGAAGCTCACACGCTCGCCGTCGCGCAACAGCGGTTCGGTCGTCCACCACCTGCGGTTACGTTCGAGCGTGAGGATCAGCACGGGCAGCCGCGAAGCGTCCAAGCGCCCCGCCGCGGCGATCGACTGGAGGTTGCCGAGCACCGCGCCGAGCTCGGTGCGCCGCGTCCCCGACAGGCGCCCCAGCGAGCGCTTCGCGGCGGTGTACGCGCCGAGATCGGCGCTGTAGGCAGCGGGGGTTATCGCGCCCGAGTCGCGCAGGCTCGCGAGCACGCCCGCGAGGCTCGGCGCGCGGCGCGCTGTCTCACCCGCATGCGCGCGGGCGAGCGAGGGCGGAGCCTGGGTCGCGCTCAGGAGTAGTGCCCCGAGGAGGGCTGCGGACAGCCGCGCCGCGCTACTCCATTTCGAGCTCGAGGTCGTCGGCATCGACTTCGTCCTCGTCGTCGTGCTCGTCGTGCTCGTCGTGCTCGTCTGCGTCCGCGCGTTCTCCCGGCTGGTAACTGGACTGGAACTCCTCGATGAGCTCGTCGCGTTTCGCCTCATCCAGCGGCGTCTCCTCGGAGATCTGCACCCATTCGGTGCTCTCGAACTCCTCCGCGTCGAACAGCTCGTGCGCGACGACCGCCGAGTCGTCGATCACGATCATGATCTCCGTCTGCGGGTTGAAGTACGTGCCCGCGCGAATCGTCAGCTCATCGAGCGCGAAGCGGCGGGGGTCGCTCATGGTGCGTTTATACCCCACGCACGCGCGCGTGGGGTTACGTCTGCAGTTCTGCGAGCGTGCGTGCAACCTCCGCCTCGACCTCGAGCGGCTCGAGGCCCTGGCGGGCGCGCCGTTCGTTGCGCGCGATCACCAGCTGGCGCACCTCTTCGGCGAGCCCCTCGTCGTGCTTCGGCGCGGGCGAATCTGCGAGCAGGCGCGCGACCTCCGCGTCGACGTCGAGCCCCGGTTCGCCCCTCTTCAGCTGGCGCTCGCGTCGCGCCCCGAGCATCTGGCGGATTTCGCGCTCGGCCTCCGCGCTGCTCGCCGCCGTGCCGAGGTGCCCCGTCAGGCGTTCGGCGGGAGCCTCGTGTTCGATCGTCAGGCCGCCTTCGCCGATCTGGTCGTGGATCCCGCCGCGCACGAGCAGGAACACGATCGACATGACCACCGAGAACACCACCGCTCCGAACACCACGATCGGAAACGCGCTCTGCACTCGCTGATTGTTGCCGATCGCCGTCGCGTTCGCTACGCTTCGCGGCGCAAAAAGCGGTTGACTGACCAGTCAATCGGTATAGTTAGTCACGAGGGGAGACCGCGGACATGGTCGATTTCACGCTCACCGACGAGCAGCGCAGCCTGCGCGAAATGGCACACGACTTCGCCGTCAAAGAGATCCGGCCGGTCGCGTGGGAGTACGACCGCGACAGCACCTGGCCTCAGGACATCATCGAGAAAGCGTGGGAGCTGGGTCTGATGAACTCCCACATCCCCGAGGAGTACGGCGGCGCGGGCGCGGGCTACCTCGACGGGTGCCTCATCGAGGAGGAGCTCTCGTGGGGCTGTTCCGGCATCCAGACCTCGCTGGGGTGCAACGGCCTCGCCACCGCGCCCGTGATCATCGGCGCCTCCGAGGAGGTCAAGAAGGACTACCTCGGCCGGCTCACCGAAGCGCCGCTACTCGCGTCCTTCTGCCTCACCGAGCCCGACGCCGGCTCCGACGTCTCGAGCATGCGCACGACCGCCGTCAAGCGCGGCGACAAGTACGTGATCAACGGCTCCAAGTGCTTCATCACAAACGGCGGCTACGCCAATTGGTACACCGTCTATGCGAAGACCGACAAGGACGCCGGGCACCGCGGCATCTCAGCCTTCGTCGTCCCGCGCGACGCCGGCGTGGTCGTCGACAAGAAGGAGGACAAGCTCGGTCAGCGCGCGTCGAACACCGCGACGATCTCCTTCAACGACGTCGAGGTGCCCGTCGGCAACCTCATCGGCGAGGAAAACAAGGGCTTCAAGCTGGCGATGATGACGCTCGACCGCACGCGCCCCGGCGTCGCCGCGATGGCCGTCGGCATCGCCCGAGCCGCGTTCGAGTTCGCGACCAACTACTCGCGCGAACGCGTCCAGTTCGGCGTGCCGATCGCGATGCACCAGGCGATCCAGTTCATGATCGCCGACATGGCCACCGAAATCGAAGCCGCACGCCTGCTCACCTGGAAGAGCGCGGTGATGCTCGATCAGGGAGAACGCAACACGCTGATCTCCTCGCACGCCAAGCGCTTTGCCGCGGACACCGCGATGAAAGTCGCCACCGACGCCGTGCAGGTCTACGGCGGCTACGGCTTCATCAAGGAGTACCCCGTCGAGAAGCTCTTCCGCGACGCGAAGATCATGCAGCTCTACGAGGGCACCTCGCAGATCCAGCGCCTCGTCATCGCGCGCGAAACGCTGTTGCCGCGGCGCGTTGAGGAGCCCGAGGCGGTACCCGCCTGATCAGCCGATCCGAATCGTCGGCCCGTACGCCGACACCTGCGCGCCGCTCGTAACGCGCACCAGCACGTGGTACGCGCCGTGGCGCGCGCGCACGACCTTGCTGAAGTACGACCTGCCGTTGCTCCCCGGGCGCAGCGTGGCTCCGCCGACGAGCACCCCGCGCCCGTGCACGAGCCGCAGGATCCCCACCTGCATCCCGTTCTCCGCGGGCGTCACCGTGCCGTAGAAGCGCACGTAGTGCGCGCGGCGAGCGCGGCCGATGTGGCTTTCGACTCGCACCGAGACGTACTCGACGACCACGGGGCTGACCACCGCCGGACTCGTCAGCGCGACGACGCGGTACTGCGTGACCAGCGAGAGGCCGAGGATCGGGAACGAGAACGCGCCGGTCGGGCTCGTCAACTGTGCGTTCCCGAGGTTCTGAAAGCCCGCCGTGTAGGGGAACTGGTCGGCCTGCAGGACGACCGCGCGGCCGCCGTTGCCAGTGCCCGACAGCGTGCCCGCGATCGTGACCGAGCCGCCAAAGAACACGGGGTTGGGCGCCGAGGCGATCGCCAGCGAGAGCGGCACCTTGGGCGTGAGGAATTTCGCGTCCGAGCCCGTGGAGGCGCCCGCGGCGTTGACCGCGACGAAGCGGTAGTGGTAGGCCGTCAGCGGAAGTAAGCCTATCAGCGCGACGCTCACGTTCAGCTTGTGTGTGCCCGAGCTCGCCTGCGCCGTCGCGGTCTGCGATCCGTACGCCGCCGTCTGCCCGTACTGGACGTAGTAGTACGTTTCCGCGCCGTTCGGGTTCACCGATCCCGTCACTAGCGCCGACGCGAAACTCACGTTGCGCGCGCTGCCCGTCGTCACCGAAGGCTTGATCAGCGCCCACGCGCCGGGCGCCGCCGCGAGCGCGATCGCCCCCGCGGCTACGAGCGCCACCGCCGCTCTGCTCACGAGCTCCCGCCTGCCGCGCATCATGCCTGTGCCCCTCTCATCTCGACCTCGCTCATCGAGCGCTCGCCTCCTGCTTGCATCCTCCCAAACCCGGCGGTGCGGCGAAAGGTGCGGCCGATCGCGCGAGCCGCCGAGCGCGCGCGTACGCGCGGCGCGCGCGCCGTCCGATGTGCCGGCCGGTCTTTGATCGGCGCTCGCGATCGCTAGTCTCCCGGCCCCCCACCCAGCAGAGGAGACGCAGAGCATGTTCGTATTCAAGGCCGCCGTCGTCGGCGCGGGGACCATGGGCGGGCAGATCGCGCAGACGATCGCCGCCGCCGGCATTCCCGTCGTGCTCAAGGACATCGACGACGCGCTCGTGCAGGCCGGGCTCGACGAGGCGCGCTCGGTCACCGCCGGCCAGTCGCGCAAGCTCGTCGAGAAAGGCCGGCTGACCGATGACCAGGCCGCGGCGCTCCTCGACGAGGTCCTCGCGCGCATCCACGGCACGACCTCGTACGCGGGCTTCGGCGACGTCGACTTCGTCGTCGAGGCCGTGCCCGAGAAGATGGACGTCAAGCAGGCGGTCTTCGCCGAGCTCGACGCCGCGACGCCCTCGCACGCGATCCTCGCCTCGAACACCTCCTCGCTCTCGATCTCCGAGATCGCCGACGCGACCCTGCGCCCCGACAAGGTCGTCGGCTTCCACTACTTCTACCCCGCGTCGATCATGCCGCTGATCGAGATCGTCGAGGGCGAGGAGACATCCGCGGAGACGCTCACCGCCGCGATCACCTTCGCGCAGGCGATCCGCAAGCAGCCGATCACCTGCGCCGAGGTCCCCGGCTTCGTCGTCAACCGCATCCTCAACGCCGGCGTCTCCGAGATCTGGCGCGAGCAGGAGCAGAAGGGGCTTTCGATCAAGCGCATCGACGAGGGGATCGCCGGCGCCGGCGTCGTGCCCGTCGGCCCCTACCACCTCGGCGACCTCCTCGGCCTCGACACGATCCTCCACGTCGCCGAGCACCTCGTCAACTCTTACGGCGAGGAACGCTTCTACGCGCCGCGCAGCATGCAGAAGCTCGTCGCCGACGGCAAGCTCGGCGCGAAGACCCGGGGCGACGGCTTCTACGACCCCCAGGGCGAGGCCAACGTCCCGGGCGACGCCGAGCCCGACATCGACGAGCTCGCAGAGCTCCTCTCCTTGAAGACCCTCGTCGAGGCCTGCCTCGTGCTCGAGGAGGGCGTCGCCACGCACCGCGACGTCGACTTCGGGATGATGGCCGGCGCCGGGCTCGACCCGCGGCGCGGGCTGTTGCCGCCGTTCATGCGCGCCGACGCCGACGGCCTCGACGCGGTCCTCGAGCGCATGGAGAACGCGCACGATCGCCACGGTGAGCGCTTCGCGCCGCCGACCATCCTGCGCCGGCTCGTCGCCCAGGGCCGGCTCGGGCAGAAGAGCGGGCAGGGCTTCTATCCCTACCCGCAGCCCGACGCCGAGCAGCCCGCCGAGGTCGTGAAGCTGGAGACGCGCGGCGACGGCGTCGCGATCGCCTGGCTCGCCAACGGCCAGATGAACGCGGTCTCGCCCGACCTCGTCGCGGACCTCGAGAAGGTGTGGGCGAACGTCAAGGAGTCCGGCGTGCGCGCGCTCGTCATCGCCTCCTCGAATCCGCTGCTGTTCTCCGCCGGCGCCGACATCAAGGCCTTCACCTCGATGGACGAGGCAGGCGGCGAGGACCTCCTGAAGCGCACGCACGCGCTAGCGAACGAGCTCGGATCGGGTCCGATCGCCACGATCGCCGCCGTCAACGGGATCGCCTTCGGCGGCGGCTGCGAGATCGCGATGGCGTGCGACGTGCGCATCGCCGCGCGCACCGCCCTCTTCGCGCAGCCGGAGATCAAGCTCGGCATCATCCCCGGCTTCGGCGGGACCCAGCGGTTGCCGCGGCTCGTCGGCTACGGGAAGGGCCTCGAGATGAACATGGTCGGCGACCCCGTCGTGGCCGACGAGGCCTACGAGTTCGGCCTCGTCAACCGCGTCGTCGACGACCACGAGCTGCTCGACACCGCGCTCTCCTGGGCGCGCAAGCTCGCCGGCCAGGCGCCGATCGCGCTCGAGCAGATCAAACGCGTGACCGGAGCGTCGGACCTGCAAGACGGGCTCGCGCAGGAGCGCCAGGCGTTCGCGAAGATCTTCGCCAGCGAGGACGCGCGCGAGGGCATCGCCGCGTTCCTCGGTAAACGCGCCCCGCAGTTCAAGGGGCGCTGAGTCTGCGTGCCCGTGGAAGGCGCGAGCACCTCGGCGACCGCCGAGCTCGCCGAGCTCGTGCGCAGCGCGGGCTGCGTCGTCGCGCTCACCGGCGCCGGCGTCTCGACCCCGTCCGGCATCCCCGACTTCCGCTCACCCGGCACCGGCCTGTGGGAGAAGGTCGACCCCATGGAAGTCGCTCACATCGACTCCTTCCACGCCGACCCCGCGCGCTTCTGGCAGTTCTACTCCGCGCGCTTCGCCGCGCTGCGATCCAAGCGGCCCAACGGCGCGCATCACGCGCTCGCCGAGCTCGAGCGGCGCGGCCTGCTCGACGCCGTCATCACGCAGAACGTCGACATGCTCCACCGCGCCGCCGGCACGCGCGAGCTCGTCGAGGTCCACGGCTCGATCGCCACCTGCTCCTGCCTCGCGTGCTCCAGCGCGCCCGTCGCGCTCGCCGACGTGCGCGAGCGCCTGCGCGGGGACCCCGAGGGGATACCGCGCTGCGAGCGCTGCCGCGCGCCGCTCAAGCCCGACGTCGTCCTCTTCGGCGAGCTGCTGCACGAGCCGACGCTCGCGCGCGCTCGCTCGCTATGCGCAGGAGCCGACCTGTTGCTGTGCATCGGCTCCTCGCTCGAGGTCCATCCCGTCGCCGGCCTCCCGCTGCTCACGCTCGAGCGCGGCGGCGAGCTCGCCATCCTCACGCAGGGCTCCACGCCGCTCGACGCGCTCGCCGCCGTGCGCCTGCATGGCGACGTCGTCGACGAGCTCGACGCGCTCGTCGACGAGCTCGAGCACGTTTAGCCGGGCAGCTCGGCGACGGTGACGAGGTACTCGGCCTGGACCTCGAAGCTGCCGTCACGCGCTTCGTTGGATGTTTCGAACATCGCCAGCATGTCCCGCTTGAGGTCCTCCCAGCGGCCCTGCGGCTCGAGCGCCGCTTTCGCCATCACCGCGGGGCCGAGTTTCTCCTCGTCGTCCGCCAGGAACGCCTCCGCCGACTCGCCCGCGAACGCCACCGCGCGCCGCTCGAAGGTCAGGCCGACGCCGGTCCCGTCGAACAGCTCGCGCACGTGCTGCTCATCGCCCCACATCGTTGGCGGCTTCAGCTCCGGAGGGGGAGGCGGCATGTACGGCGCCGTCGTCGCGAAGTTGCGCCCGATGAAGCCGCTGGGCGTCCACGCGGCGACGACTACCGAGCCGCCGGGACGCGCGACGCGGACGAGCTCTTCCGCCGCGAGCTTCTGACGCGGCGCGAACATCACTCCGAAGCACGACGTCACGCGGTCGAACGAGTCCTCGCCGAACGGCAGCTCCTCGGCGTCTCCCTCGACCAGCTCGATCGAAACGCCCGCTTCGGCCGCCCGCGTGCGCTGCGCCTCCAGCAGCTTGGGGGTCAGATCCAGACCCGTCACCTTCGCGCCTTTGCGCGCCGCCGCGATCGACACGTTTCCGCTGCCCGTCGCGACGTCGAGCAGCTCGATGCCCGGGGCCGCACCCGCGCGTTCGGCGAGGTACTCGCCCACCGTCACGATCCGGCGCGCGATCTCCGGGTAGTCGCCCGCGGTCCACATCGCCTTCTGCCCTTGCTTGAATGCGCCCACGTCGATGCTCATGCTTCCTCCCGGGTGTCGTGTTCAGTGGGTCGTGATCGGCGTTTGGAGATCAAGCGCGCGCCAGCGCCGTCCTGCTGAGATCCCGCCGCGGGTCGATCCTCCAGCGCTCCGCCGCGTCGAGGTCCTGATCGTCGAGCGCCCAGCGGTCCGCCGAAGGCGGGCCCTCGTGTTCCGCGCTCGCGCCCTTCAGCGCCATCGACCCCGTGTTGTCGCCGATCGCTCGCAACGCGCGCAGCTCCTCGGCGCTCAACTCCGCCAGCGCGCGCGCGAGGCCGAGCTCGGCCAGCTCGGCGCGCTTGCGCTCGATCGCGCGCGCGCGCCGGCCGATCTGCTGGCCGATCTTTGATCGGCGGTCGCGCTCCTGGATGAGCGTCGGCGCCACGCACGCGACCGCCGGCTGCGCGAGGTTCCATGTGCACGCCAGCTGCAGCATCGCCAGCCCGTGCGCGTCCGCCACCGGGCGCATCGCCTCGAGCTTCTCCAGGCCCGCGCGCACCCAGCCCGCCGGGCGGAAGCGCCGGTGGTCGTACTCCGCGAAGTCTTCGTCCGGCGCGACGTCGTCGTGGAAGAGCCCACCGTAGTCGACCACGCGCGTGATCACGCCCACGCCGTGCGCCTGCGCCGCCGGGAGCACGAGCCCTCCCGGCCAGGGCTCCATCGGGCTGAGGATGATCATCGCCCAG
>DATBCA010000263.1:0-4256 GCA_036270715.1 Solirubrobacteraceae bacterium | reverse complement strand
GCCGCCACCAGCGTCAGTACGCCCGCCGAGGGGCCAGCGCCGGTCGCAGCGTCGATCGCCTCGCGCGTGCGTTCGTCTGCGGGCGCCAGCCGAGTAACGCCGAACCACCGCATCAGGACCTGCCGACGGCAACGGTAGCCGTCTGAGATTCGCCAATTGCAAGGGTCGCGGCGCTTGCTTTCCCTTGGCGAGCGGTAGCCAGCATCGGCGCTGATGGTGTCGCTGCTTAGGACGACAAGAAGGTGTGCGAGCGATCGTTACCAGCGCCGCGAATCGACAAGCCACTTCGGGAACGCTGCACTAGCGAGCGCCCTGCGACGTCGCACCGGCGCGCGCGCCCGAGGGGAGCAGGCAGGCGACCGGCCGCGCGGGCGCGAGGTAGTGGTGCATCGCCTGCAGGAGCGCGCCGAAGGCCGCGGGGTGGCGCACCGCGATCTCGTGCTCGAGGCGCAGCACCGACACCGCGTGACGCTCGTATGCGTCCTCGCCGGTGAGCTGCGACAGGCGCAACAGGCCGAGCGCGGCGCTCGATGAGCCCGACGGGATCGGCGTGTCCTCGAGCTCCTTGCGGCGCACGATCAGCTCCTCGGCGTCGGCGGCCGTCGAGAAGAAGCCGCCCTGCTCGGAGTCGGCGAAACGCTCGACGGTCTCGTCGGCGAGCGCGCGCGCGTGCTCGAGCCAGCGCTCGTCGCAGTTCGATTCGAACAGCGCGATCATCGCCTCGAGCAGGAACGCGTGGTCCTCGAGGTACGCCGCGATCTTCGCCTGGCCGTCGTTGTACGCGCGCAGCAGCCGCCCGTGCTCGTCGCGCAGCTCGGCGAGGATGAACTCCGCGCACGCGATCGCCGCGTCGAGCAGCGTCTGCGCGGTGTCGCGCTCGACGCCCGCGGGCGTGTGCGCGGCGAGCGCCGTCGCCGCTTCGGCGAGCGCGGTGATCATCAGCGCGTTCCACGACGTCAGGCGCTTGTCGTCGAGGCCGGGGCGCTCGCGCTGCGAGCGCTGCTCGAGCAGCCTCGCGCGGACGCGCTTCGCGGTCTGCTCGTCGGGTCGCGGACCGCGCGCCTGGAGCACGTTGACACCCGGACGCGGGTCGTGCGGGTCGACGAAGTTGCCCTCCGGCGTCGCTCCGAACCACGCGATCGCCGCGCTCGCGTCCCGCTCGCTCGCCAGCGCCTGAACGATCTGCTCGATCGTCCACGTGTAGTAGCGGCCCTCCGCGCCTTCGGAGTCGGCGTCGAGCGCCGAGTAGAAGCCGCCCTCCGGCCCGCGCATCTCGCGCAAAGCCCAGCGCAGCGCCTCGATGCACACGTCGAGCAGGTAGCGGTCGCCGCTCGCCTGCCAGCCGTGCAGGTACGCGCGCGCGAGCAGAGCGTTGTCGTAGAGCATCTTCTCGAAGTGCGGCACCGTCCACGAGGCGTCGACGCTGTAGCGCGCGAAGCCTCCACCGAGCTGGTCGTGGATGCCGCCGCGCGCCATCCCGCGCAGCGTCGTCAGCGTGATCGTGCGCTCGGAGCGCAGCAGCAGGAAGTCGATTACCGACGCCGGCGGGAACTTCGGCGCGCCGCCGAAGCCGCCGTTGATCGTGTCGAAGGACTGCGACAGGCGCGCGAGCGCGCCGTCGAGCGCAGTCTGCGTGATCGGCTCGTTCGAGGGGCTCATACGCGCGCTCGCGCCGAGGTGCTCGCGCAGGCGCGCGCCCGTGCGGCGGATGTCGTCGCGGCTCTGATCCCACGCCTCCGCGATCGCCTGCAGCACGCCGGTCCACGACGGCATCCCGTGGCGCTCCTGAGGCGGGTAGTACGTGCCGCCGTAGAACGGGTCGAGCTCCGGCGTCAGGAACACGTTCAGCGGCCAGCCGCCGTGCCCGGTCATCGACTGCACGGCCTCCATGTACAGCGCGTCGATGTCCGGCCGCTCCTCGCGGTCGACCTTCACGCACACGAACGACTCATTCATCAGCGCCGCCGTGCGCTCGTCCTCGAAGGACTCGCGCTCCATAACGTGGCACCAGTGGCACGAGGAGTAGCCGATCGAAACGAGCAGCGGACGGTCCTCCGTGTGCGCGCGCTCCAGCGCCGCGGGGCCCCACGGCATCCAATCGACCGGGTTGGACGCGTGCTGGCGCAGGTACGGGGAGGTCTCGTAGGCGAGCACGTTCGCCATGCTTGAAAGCAGGCTAGTACGCGCGCGCGGAGCCGCCGCCTTCTCAGCGCGGGTGTTCGACGAGGCCGGCGAGCGGGAAGTGCACCGCGCGCGCCGGCCAGCCGCCGAGCGCGCCCGCGCGCGCGAGGTGCACGCCCGCGAGGCTGATGTCGAATCGTGTGCCGCCGAGCCTTCCGGCGACCCGTTTGCCCGATCCGAGCCGCACCGAGCCCGACGCCGCCGCCGCGCCGGAGACGTGCAGCGTGCCTGGGAGCAGTTCGCCGTTCGCTACGGGGAGCGTGCCCGAGAGGTTGACTCCCGATACGAACGAGAAGCCGTGCAGCACGACCGCGCCCGCGACCAGGCGCGCGTAGCCGCCGCGCAGGCCGCCGAAGCTCGAGCCGAGCGGCAGTTCCGCGTCCGCCTGGAGCGTCGCGGTGATGACCTCGCGCTCGAGGTCGAGGATCGCGTCGAGGACCGCCGTCAGCGTGCGCCCCGGCTTGCCGCTGAACCCGACCGGCGGGCGCACGCCGGAGAGCTTCGTCGGCGCGATCTGCGTAGGCGCGAACAGGCGCCGGCTCGGCTGGCACGGCTGCACCGCGCTGCCCGCGAAGAACGCGTTGACCGCCGCCTGGGCGCAGCCGCTGAAGTCGCTGCCGAGCACCGAGTGACCCGTGGAGGGAACGACGAGCATCTGCGCCGACGGGATCAGACCGGCGACTCCGAGCGCGTTCGAGGTCGGCGTGCGCAGGTCCTGCGCGCCCGAGAGGATCAGCGCGGGAACGTGCGGGAGCGCTTCCGCGGAAGGCGGCGCCGGCGAGGCGTCGGGCCACGCCGCGCATGCCGGGATCAGGCTGCGTGCGAGCGCGATCCTGGGGTCGAACGGATAGAAGTTCCCCGCGTGGATCGCGCCGAGCGCGGCGTTTGCTTCGGCGAGCCGCGTCGCCGCCGGCGCCGAGCGCTGCCACGGGAAGCGCTCCTCCTCGCACGACGTCGTCACGAACAGCGCTTCGTCCACTTCCGCGCCCGCGAACGCCGGGTGCGCGATCGCGCGGCGGGGCAGCGCCGCGTGGGGGAGGTTTGGCACGAGCCCCTCGGAGAGCAGGTGCAGGCGCAGGATCGGAACGGGGTCGCCGCGCAGCGCCGAGCGCACCGCAGCGGGGAACAGCGCGCGCAGCGCCGGATTGAGATCGCCGGCCTGCAGGATTTCGAGCAAGCCGCCCTCGCCGAGCGACACGCTGATGCGATGGCCGGACCCGTCGTAGGCGTGGCCGCGCAGGGGGTGCGAACGCACCGAAGCGACCAGCCGCGCGAGGTCGCCGACCGGGTTCGAGGTTATGTGCGCGCACGCGCCCGCTTCGCACAGCTCCGAGAGCACCGGCCCCAGCGCGCGGAAGCTCGGCAGCTCGAGCGGTTCGGGGCCGTCGACCGGGACCACCGAGTCGAGCACCAGCGATTGCACGCGGCTGGGGTAGCGCTGCGCGTACTCGAGCGCGACCTTCGTGCCGTAGGAGGTCCCGTAGAGGACGAGTTCTTTGTAGCCGAGGAGGTGTCGCAGCGACTCGATGTCCGCGACGCTTTCCGCGCTCGTGAACGAGCCGCGCGCGGGGCCGATCTCGAGCGCGCAGCGTTCGACCTGCTGCGCGAGCGTGCCCACGAAGAAGGTTTCGAGCGCCGCACACCTGAGCGGGTTCGAGCTGCCCGTCCCGCGCTGGTCGAAGATGATCAGATCGCGCGTCGCGAGCGCGGGCGCGAGCGCGTGAAGGACGAACGGCGCGAGCGGCAGCGCCGCCTGGCCCGGGCCGCCCGCGAGCACGACCACCGCCGTCTGGCTCGGCGCCGAGCCCGCGCTGTGGACCTCCACGCTCAACCCCATCGTGCCCGGCGTCGCTCCGCTGCGGTCGAGCGGTACCGCGATCGTCGCGCAGGAAAAGCCGGGCGCCGACGCGCAGGGCGTCAGCGCGAGCGCGCTCGCGCGCGCCGACCCCGCGAGCGCGACGCCGGCCGTCAGGAGGATTGATGCGAGACCGACGCCCAGGAGCAGCGCGGCGAGCCGGGCGCCCCGGAGCAGCGCGGCGGGACCGGCGGTAAGGAAAGGCGCGGCGAGACCGGCG
>DATBCA010000262.1:0-2614 GCA_036270715.1 Solirubrobacteraceae bacterium | reverse complement strand
CGCGCCCAGAACGGTCCGCCCGGGTGTACGAGCAGGACCTCGAGCTCGTGGTTGCGGGCGCGCCTGAACACGAGCAGGCCCACGCTGCGCTTTGCCGGCACGCGTCAAGTAAAGAGGACCGACGCGGCGCGCTGCCGGTGATCGAGCTTTGGTGTCCGCGGCTGATCGTTACGATCTCGCGCGTGCCGAGCGAGAAGGTCCTCTACGCCGTCGCCGACTGCGTCGAAACGATCACGCTCAACGACCCCGAGACCCGAAACGCGCTGTCCGCCGAGCTGCTGTCCGGCCTGATCGCCTCGTTCGAGCGCGCCGGCGCCGACGACGCCGTGCGCTGCATCGTGCTGCGCTCCTCGCACGAGAGGACGTTCTCCTCCGGCGCGAACCTCGGCGGGTTCGCCGCCGACGCGCCGCTCGTTCACAAGCATTTCGCGACCGAGGAGTTCGTCGGCCTGTTCAAGCTGATCGGCGCGCTCGGCAAGCCGACGATCTGCGCGACGCGCGGCCACGTGCTCGCGGGCGCGCTGGGGATCGCGCTCGCGTGCGACCTGATCGTCGCCGGAGAGTCCGCGAGCTTCGGAACGCCTGAGATCAACGTGGGGGCGTTCCCGTTCATGATCATGGCGCTCATCTACCGCAACGTGCCGCGCAAGAAGGCGAACGAGATGCTGCTCATCGGTGAGCGCCTCGACGCGCAGGAGGCGCTGGCTGCCGGGATCGTCAACCGCGTCGTCCCCGACGCCGAGCTCGACGCTGCAACGGACGAGTGGGCGCGCAAGCTCGCATCGAAGTCGCCGGTGATCATGCGCCTCGGCAAGGAAGCGATGCGCCGACAGCTCGACATGCCGCTCGACGACGCGCTCGACTACCTACGCGCGCAGCTCTCGCTCGCGCAGTCCACGGAGGACATCGTCGAGGGCGTCAGCGCTTTCTTCGAGAAGCGCGATCCGGTGTGGAAAGGGCGCTGAGACACGCGTGGGAGTGTGCGCAGCGCGTGCGAGTACGCAGTAGGACTTATTACTGTCCACCGGTGCGCGATCCGAGTTAGGATGGCCGGGATGCGTGAGCGCGGTGAGGAGATGGCAGCATGAGGCGGGTGGCGTGATGGCCGACACGGCCGCCGAAAGCCCCGCCGAGAGCGCCGCCGAGTCGCTGCTGCGCGGGCTCATCGGCGAGCTGGATGAGCGCCGTGAGCGCGCCAAGCGCGGCGGCGGCGAGGAGAAGATCGCCAAGCAGCACGGCGAAGAAAAGCTCACCGCGCGCGAGCGCCTGGCTCTCCTGATCGACGACGGGACCTTCACCGAGATGGGCCTCCACGGGCGCCCGCACTCCGCGCAGCGCGCGATGGACGGCAAGGACGCGCCCGCAGACGGCGTGATCACCGGGTACGGCAAGATCGACGGTCGCCTCGTCGCCGTGTGCGCGTACGACTTCACCGTCATGGCCGGCTCGATGGGGATGACCGGTGAGATCAAGGTGACGCGGCTACGCGAGCTCGCGCTCACCAAGCGCATCCCCTTCATCTGGCTGCTCGACTCCGCCGGCGCGCGCATCCAGGAGGCCGTCGGGTCGCTGTTCGCAGGATCGGGGCACCTGTTCCGCGAGGAGGTCGTGATGAGCGGCGTGATTCCGCAAATCGCCGCGCTCATGGGACCGTGCGCCGCGGGGACCGCCTACATCCCCGGGCTCGCCGACTTCGTGCCGATGGTCAAGGGCCGTGGCTCGATGGCCCTCGCCGGCCCGCACCTCGTACGCGCCGCCGTCGGCGAGGAGGTCACCCAGGAGGAACTCGGCGGCTCGCGCGTGCACTGCCGCAAGTCGGGCGTCGGCGACCTCGAGGTCGCAAACGACGAGGAGTGCATCCATGCGATCAAGCAGTACCTCTCGTTCATGCCGCAGAACTGCGAGGAGAGCGCGCCGCTACGCGCCACCGAGGACCCCATCGATCGCGCCGACGAGGAGCTCCTCGACGTGCTGCCCGAGTCAAACCGCAAGCCGTACGACATGTACGACGTGATCAGGCGGGTCGTCGACGACGGCTACTACTTCGACCTCAAGCCGCAGTGGGCGCGCACGATCATCACGTGCTTCGCGCGCTTCGGCGGGCGCCCCGTCGGTATCGTCGCCAGCCAGCCCAAGCACCTCGGCGGGATCCTCGACAACGACTCCTCCGACAAGGCCGCGCGGTTCGTCAACCTGTGCAACGCGTTCGCGATCCCGCTCGTTTTCCTGATGGACGTGCCCGGCTTCATGGTCGGCACGAAGGTCGAGGCCGGGGGCATCATCCGCCACGGCGCGAAGATGCTGTACGCGGTCGCGAACGCGACCGTGCCGAAGATCACCGTGATCACGCGCAAGGCCTACGGGGCCGGCTACTACGTGATGAACGGCCGCGCCTATGAGCCCGACCTGATCGTCGCCTGGCCGAGCGCCGAGATCAGCGTGATGGGAGCCGAGGGCGCCGTCGAGATCGTGATGCGCAAACAGGTCGAAGAGGCGGAGGACCCGCAGGCGAAGAAGGCCGAGCTGATCGAGGCCTACCGCAAGATCATCGACGTCTACATCGCGGCGGGCAACGACATGATCGACGACGTGATCGACCCGCGCGAAACGCGCG
>DATBCA010000261.1:0-4259 GCA_036270715.1 Solirubrobacteraceae bacterium | reverse complement strand
TTTGCACCCAGTCGCGACTTGATTGCAGTGCCGTCGAGCGCGATCAGCGCCTAGTCGACGGCCGCCTGCTCGCGCGCCTACAAGCCGCGAAGCGCCTGCGCGATCTCGCCGTCGACGTTCGCAACTGCGCGCGTGACGCCCTTGCCCATCCAGCGCTCGCCTGCGTCGCGCAACTCTGTCGCCTCGAACTCCCCGGTCGAGGCGCCCGAGGGCACGGCGGCACGGCCGCTCGCACCCGAGCGCAGCGCGACTTCGACCTCGACCGTGGGGTTGCCGCGGCTGTCGAGGATCTGCCGCGCGTGGACGCGCTCGATCTCGCTCATGCGCGCGCCGCCGCGATGGCGTTAGGCGGCCGGGGTCGTGCCCGCGGTTTTCGGCGCTTTGTACTGCTTGCAGTCCATCACGACGAAGCCGCTTCGGCAGTCGGTTTTCGCCGTCCACTTGGATTTGAACTTCTTGACGAAGTTCGTCAGCGCGGACTGCTGCTGGGTGGCCGTGAGCTGCGACTTGATCGTCGCTTCCGACTGTGCCAGTGACTGGGTGCTGCCAGGCGTTGTCGACTTGACGCGAAAGATGTAAACGCCGAACGGCGTCTTCACCGGCCCTTCGAGGACGCCGACGCTCGCTTTGAACGCGGCTTCATCGAGCGCTTTCTCCTCCTGTCCTTTCACCACACCCGTGAGCAAACCGCCGTTTTCCTTGCTAATGGGGTCGATGGAGACCTTCTTTGCGACGCTCGCGAAGCTCTTCCCCGATTCGACTTCGCGCTTCGCGCTCTTCGCCTGCGCTTCGGTTTTGGTGAGGATTATTTCCAGGTTGCGGCGTTCCGGCACGCCGAAGCGGGATGGATTTTCTTTGTAATACTTCGCGATCTGCTGGTGGGTGACGGTCGCTTTCGCGCGCACGATCTTCTGCTGAATTTTCGCGGACAGCAGGTTCAGCTTCACGCGCAGCAGCAGGTCGGAGACGGTCTGTCCGGAACTGGCGAGGAAGCGCTCGAATTCTGCGGCTTTCGGGAACTGCTGGCTGCGGACCTGTTCGAAGCGTTTCTTCACTTCCTTGTCGGGCACGCTCACGCCAAGCGCGGCCCCTTCGCCGAGCACCCACTCGGAGGAGATGAGGAAACCGAGCACCTCCTGCTGCAGCGTTTTGTACTGCTGTTCGCACTGCGACTTCAACTGCGCCGTCGTCGGCGCGGACTGCCCTTTTGCGGGCTTCGGCGTCGTCGCGAGCAGGTGCGCGATGCACGCCGAGTAAGCGGGCGGTTCCGGAATCGTCGGCGAGCCGCCGGCCGCCGCCGAGGAGGACACCGCAGCGACGCCCATCCAGTGGTTGAAGGTAGTTTTCGTCAGCGGCTTGCCGTCAACTGTAAGCACCGCGTTGCCGGGGATGCCGCCGCACGACGCGAGCGCGATGACGGCAAAGAAAAAGGCGCAGAGCGCCGGGATCACTCGGACGGGTCTGGGCACGACGCGGGCACTCTAGCGAAAAAACCTCAAGTCCGGCTCAAGCAGCGCGAGCGCGCTGGCTATGCGGCCTCGCGCATCACGCCGAGCAGCGCGTCCGCCGCCTTGACGACTGCGGGGAAGCGCTCTCTGCCGTCGGCGGGGACGCGCAAGGACACCTGCGAGCGCCCGGACTCGTAGATCACGCCCGGGAGCTCCTCGCGCAGTCGCTTGGCGCGCGCCGAGTCGAGCTCGATGGGGACGACCGCGAGGCGATCCCCGCGGAAGCTCACCGTGCGCGCGCCCGCCTCGCCGAACTTGATCCGCGCGCGCTGGAGCGCGAGCAGGTTCTCGAGCGGCTCGGGCAGCGGGCCGAAGCGGTCCTCGAGCTCCTCGCGCAGGCTCTCGAGCTCCTCGAGCTCGAGCGCGCCGGCGACGCGGCGATGTACGTCAATCTTCGCCTGCTCGTAGGCGATGTAGTCGGTGGGGACGTACGCGTCGACGTTGACGTCCAGGCGCACCGGCTCCGGAGGCTCGGATTGCGGGCCGTCATCGTCGCGCTCGGCATGCGCGCGTCGATCGCGCGCCTCCGCCTCGCGCACCGCTTCGTCGAGCATCTGCATGTAGAGCTCGAAGCCGAGCGCCGCGACATGGCCCGACTGCTCGTCGCCGAGGAGGTTGCCGGCGCCGCGGATCTCAAGGTCGCGCATCGCAATCTGAAAGCCGGCGCCGAGCTCGGTGTGGTCCGAAAGCGCCGAGAGGCGCTGCGCGGCCTCCTGAGTGAGCGCGCGCGCGGAGTCGTAGAGCAGGTAGCCGTACGCGCGCTCGCGGCTGCGCCCCACGCGCCCGCGAATCTGGTACAGCTGCGCGAGGCCGAACGAGTCGGAGTGCTCGACGATCAGCGTGTTCGCGTCGGGGATGTCGATGCCCGACTCGATGATCGAGGTGCATACGAGCACGTCCGCGCCGCCGCGCAGGTAGTCGAGCATCACCGCCTCGAGCTCGCCCTCCCCCATCTGACCGTGCGCGACCGCGAAGCGCACTCCGGGGCACAGCGCGCGCAGGCGCTCGGCCGTCTCGTCGATTGTTGCCACGCGGTTGTGCAGGAAGAACGCCTGACCGCCCCGCTCGTGCTCGCGCTGGATCGCGTGCTTGACGAGCTCCTCCTCGTACTCGCCGACGTAGGTCTTAACCGGCCGCCGTCCCTCCGGTGGCGTCTCGATGACAGAGATGTCGCGCAGGCCCGCGAGCGACATCTGCAGCGTGCGCGGAATCGGCGTGGCAGACATCGAGATAACGTCGACGCGCAGCTTCAGCGAGCGCAGGAGCTCCTTCTGCTTGACGCCGAAGCGCTGCTCCTCGTCGAGGATCAGCAGCCCGAGGTCCTTCGCGCGCACGTCGCGCGAGAGCAGTCGATGCGTGCCGATCAGGATGTCCACGCGCCCCTGCGCGAAGCGCGCGAGCGCATCGCGCTGCTCGGCGGCGGTGCGGAAGCGGGAGACGTGCTCGAGCGTTATCGGGTAGTCGGCCAGGCGCTCGGCGAACGTCCCGTGGTGCTGCAGCGCGAGGATCGTCGTCGGCGCGAGCATCAGCACCTGCTTGCCGTCGTTGGCTGCCTTGAACGCGGCGCGCAGCGCGACCTCCGTCTTGCCGTAGCCGACATCGCCGCAGATGAGGCGGTCCATCGGGCGATCGGACTCCATGTCCGCCTTGACGAGTTCGATCGCTTCGCGCTGGTCGGGCGTCTCCGTGTAGGGGAAGCGGGCCTCGAATTCTCGCTGCCAGTCGGAGTCGGGCTCGAACGCATGTCCCCTGCTGCGCCGGCGCTGCGAGTACAGCGTGAGCAGCTCGCCCGAGAGCTCCTGCGCTGCGCGGCGCGCGCGCGCCTTCATCGTCTCCCAGCGCGTGCCTCCCAGCCGCGAGAGCGGCGGTTCGCCCGCGCCCGCCCCGACGTAGCGCGAGATCTTCGCGAGCTGGTCGGTGGGGACGAACACGCGGTCGTCGCCGTCGTATTCGAGGTACAGGTAGTCGCGCACGACGCCCGCGACCGTGCGCGTCTGAAAGCCCGCGAAGCGCGCGACACCGTGGTCCTCGTGGACGACGAAGTCGCCGGTGCGCAGTTCGGCGAACGACCGCAGCGCCCCGCGGCGTCGACCGGTCGCGCGCCCCTCGACGCCGCGCGGCGAGCGGCGGCGGCTGACGAGGCGGTGCTCGGGAAGAACCGCGATCTTCAGCGACGGCGCGATGAACCCCTCGCGCAGCGACGCGGCGACGAACGTGAGCGTGCGCGCCGGCGGCGGCGTGCCGGAATCGGCGCGGTCCTCGAGCCAGCTCGCCTTCAGGTGTCCGAGGTTGTACGCGACGCGCTCGCCTTCGCCGCGGCGAGCGAACGCGACCACGGTCTCGTAGTCCGATCGCAGCAGCTTGTCGAGCTCGGGCTCGGCCTCGCCGAAGGTGCGCGCGGGCGTGCCCGCGGCCTGCGCGCGGATCTCGATCTCCTGGCCGCTCGAAATCGAAGACAGCCGCGCGCGCGCGCGTTCGGAGAGGGTGTCCTCGACGAGCCCCGGCGAGACGTACAGGTGGCGCGCGTCGGCGTCGGCGAACGCGGCGCATACGTCGCTCCAGTTGTCGGCGAGCGCCGGTACGACCTCCTCCTCGGCCGCGATCACGAGCTCCGCCTCCTCGCCGATCAGCTCGAGCAGCGCAGTGAAGCGATCGACCGGCAGCTGCTCGGCGACGTCCGGACGCCCCGCGCCGTCCTGCGCGTCGAAGCCTGCGAGGCCTGCTCGCCGAGCAGTACCGTGCGCCGGAAGG
>DATBCA010000260.1:0-1548 GCA_036270715.1 Solirubrobacteraceae bacterium | reverse complement strand
CGCTCCCGGGGCTGCTGAGCGTGCCGCGAAAGCGCGCGGCGGAAGCGGGCTCGTGAGCTTCGTGCGCGGGAGCGGCGCGCGGTACAGCCACGCGGCGGGCAGGTGCAGCAGCTCGGGCTCGTCGCCCGCGAGCTCGAGAGTCCAGGAGGCGCCCCCGCACGAGCCCGCGGCTCTCGCGCGCCCAATGCTCGCGCCCTCGCCGGCTCCCTCGCTGGCCGGCCGGCTGGCCGGCTCGCCGACGGCGATCCAGCCGTCGGGCGGCACGCGCACGTCCTCGGTGGTGAGCTTGTGCATGAACGGCGCGCCGCGCGCGGCGTCGAACACGGTGCACCAGACCGAGCCGCGAGGCGGGTGTCCGGGGGGTTTGCGGACGGTGTGGCGTATCCACGCGCCGAGCGCGCGGTCGGGCGCGACGGCGCGCAGGTAGAACGACTCGTACATCCCCGCACGGGCCGGCGCGCTCGCGAAGATCGCGCGGGTGGCCATGGCGCGGGATCCTAACCCGGCGAGTCCTGCGAGGATCCCGCGCGTGGACCGCTCGCCGCTCGTCAAGCTCCCACCCGCGCTCAGCACGCACGCATCGCCGGGCGAGGGTCGCTACGTACTCGGCGTCGACGGCGGCGCGACGAAGACGCTCGCGGCGGTGCTCGACCTCGAGTTGCTTGAGGTGCACGTCGCGCACGGGGGCCCGAGCAACGAGGACTCCGTGGGGGTGCGCGCGGCCGTCGACGCCCTGCTCGCGGTCGCCGACGCGGCGATCGCGCGCGCGGGCCTCGAGCCCGCGCAGATCGCGCGGTCGGTGCTCGCGGTTGCGGGCACGGACACCGACAACCTCGACCGCCACGTTCGTGCCGTGCGCGGCGACTGGATCGTCGTCAACGACGTCGTCGCGGCGTGGGCTTCGGCGACGGACGCGCGCCCGGGCGTCGGCGTGATCTCGGGGACGGGGTCGAACGTCTTCGGCGTCGGGCGCGACGGTCGTGCGTGGCGCGCCGGCGGGTGGGGCCACCTGCTCGGCGACGAGGGCAGCGGCTACTGGATCGGCAACGAGGCGATCAAGCTCGCGCTGCGCGACCGCGACGGCACGGGCCCGCCGACGGCCTTCAGCGACGAGGCGGTGAGCTTCTTCGCCGTCCCGAGCGTCGAGGCGCTCGGAGCGCAGGTCTATTCGAGACCGTTGACCAAGGCGGACATCGCGGCGTTCGCGCGCGTTGCGGCGATGCTCGCCGCGCGCGGCGAGCGCGACGCCTGCGAGCTGTACGCGCGCGCGGCGCACGAGCTGGGCAGGCAGGTCGCGGCGGTGATCCGCGAAACGGGCCTCGCGGTGAGCGGCGAGAGCTTCCCCGTGGGTCTGATCGGGAGCGCGTTTCACGCCGGCGAGGTGTTCGTGGGGCCGTTGCGGGAGTGTGTGGGGAGGGAGGCGGCTAACGCCGCCGTGATAGCCGTCGATACGCCGCCGGTTGCGGGGAGCCTGATGCTCGCGGCGCACGGTTGCGCGCTCGGGGCGCAGCTCACGGCGAGCGCGCTCGCGCCGATCCTCGAGCGGGC
>DATBCA010000259.1:0-1741 GCA_036270715.1 Solirubrobacteraceae bacterium | reverse complement strand
GAGAGCACGCTGGTCACGCGGGTCTCCGAGTTCGTCGCCGCCATGAACGACGTCGCGCAGAAGGCCGGCACGGCCAACAGCGACGTCGAGCGCAATATCGCGAGCTTCCAAGCGATGTCCGCGCAGACGCTCAACGATCTGAGCCAGGTCGCGGGCCAGTTCGACGCGCATGCGCGCTCGCTCGCGGAAGCGGTCGCGCTCGTCGATGTCAGCAATCAGCGCACGGACAGCGCGCTGGCCGAGCGCAGCGCCTCGCTGGAACAACTCGCCGGCGCGCTCGACGGCAAGGCCGGCGATCTGGAACAGCGGCTCACGCGCTTTGCCGGCGTGCTCGACCAGTCGTTCGAAACCGCGGGCGAACGGGCGCGCGACATCGCCCGCCTGACCGCGGAATCCGCTACCACGGGCGCCCAGGCGATCGTGGAGAATTTCGAAGCGATCCGCAGCGGCGCCGAGGAAGAGCGTACGCGCCTGAGCGAGGCGATGCGCAGCATCTACGAGCAGGCGAGCGAAGAGTCGCATGGCATGCTCTCGCAGGCGGCGCAGCGCTTCGCCGACGTGCTCGACGAGTTGAAGCAGATGGCCGCCGAGATGCGGCGTGAGCTCGAGGGCACGCGCGCCGAGCTGCGCAAGGGCATTCTCGAGCTGCCGCAGGAGACGGCCGACACCGCCTCCCACATGCGGCGCGTCATCGTCGACCAGATCGAGGCGCTGGCCGAGCTCAACCGCATCGTGGCTCGCCACAGCCGCAGCCTCGACGCGATCGAGCCGGCGGCGCGCCGGATGGAGCCGGTCGAGCCGCTGGCGCGCCGGGCGGAGCCGGTGGAGGCGGCGCTGCGTCGCGGCGTCGCCCGCGAGGAGCCGCCGCGCACCAACGGCAGCCCGCGGCCGGAACCCGTCCGCCAGCGCGCGGACATCACCGGCGTGGCCGCGCCGCCGGTCATGCCGGCGCGGCGGGCCGAGGCGCCCGCGCTCAGTCCCGCGCAGGCCGGCGGCGGGCGCACGGGCTGGCTCTCCGAGCTGCTCACGCGCGCCTCGCACGAGGCCGAGGCGCCCGCGCGCGAGGCTCCCGCGCCACGCGAGGCTCCGCCCCCGCGCGAAGCGCCGCCCGAGGCGGCGCGCCCCGAGCGCCACACCATCGACTCGCTCGATTCGCTCGCCGTCGACATCGCCCGCATGATCGACCACGACGCGGCGGCCGAGCTGTGGGATCGCTACAAGCGCGGCGAACGCAACGTATTCACGCGCAAGCTCTATACCATGCAGGGTCAGAAGGCGTTCGAGGAAATCCGCAAGCGCTATCGGGCCGATAGCGATTTTAGGCGCACCGTCGACCGCTACATCGGCGAGTTCGAGCGGCTGCTCGACGAGGTGTCGCGCGACGACCGCGGCCAGATGCTGGCGCGCGGCTATCTCACCTCGGACACCGGCAAGGTCTACACCATGCTCGCCCACGCCGCCGGCCGTTTCGACTGAGCGAGCGAGCGCGCGCGACCGATCAACACAAGCGGGCGCGCGAGGAGCGCGCCCGCTTCGTTTTTCGGGATGGAGCGGGACGAACGCGGTGGGTACGCTCCGGCGGCGTTCTTCGCCGCTCAAGGCTACTTCAGGAACAGCTCGTTCCAGAGCCCCTCCCATTTCGGCGCCTCGGCGAGCGATTTGATCGGATCGACCATGACGTGTTTGTACTGGTCGAGCAGCGTCTTCTGCGTCCGGCTCGAGGGCACGCGGCCCAAGTCGC
>DATBCA010000258.1:0-2658 GCA_036270715.1 Solirubrobacteraceae bacterium | reverse complement strand
CCGTGCTAGCGTGCGCTGGCTGAGCTTGTTGACCGCACGCTGCCCGAGCGTCGCGTAGTAGGGGAGGAAGCGATAGCTGTTGCGGATGCCGATCGGCGTCGCCGGCCCGCCGGCCTCGGTGGGCACCGCCGCGATCCGCGGATCGAGCGCCTGGATCATGCAGCGCATGAGGCGGTGCGAACCGCGGTGACGGTGACTGGTCGAGAAGGCGGCCGTGAATACCGGCCGGAGGTAAAAGGGCAGCTCAGCCGGAATCGCGCCCGCGCCCGCGGACAGATATGCGCCGAAGTGCCCGGTGTTTTTGTACGCGTGCATGACGTCGAGCTGCGTGCTGTTGAGGTATTGCGAGTAGGGCTCCGCGCGCGCGCGCATGCGCGCGCCCAGGTCGTCGCGCACCTCGGCGGTGGGATCGCGCACGAAGACCGAAGTGTCGAGCGGCTTGAGCAGCCGCATGTCGACGTAGTTGCCGAAGTTCACCCGGCGCGTGCGCCCGCCGTCGAAGAACTCCTGCTGCCAGGCGCGGTCGCGGAAGTGCTCGCCACCCCCGCCGATGAAGAGCTGCTGGTGCTGCCGGGCCTTCTCGAGGTGTCCCCACAGCACCTCGGCGAGCTGCAGCGCGTCGAGGTGGCAATCCCCCCACGCGAGCGCGAGCGCGACGAGCCCTGGCATGATCCGCGCCCAATCGGCGGGGATGTCCAACCGCTTCCAGTCCCAGCCGGCGGCGTTCGCGACGCGCGCGCCAACGCGGACGTCGGGGCTGCGCTCGTCGCCGGTCGTGCTCGTGCAGAAGTTCACGCCCGCGCGCGCGAGCAGCGTGGTCATCAACCGCGAGTCCCACCCGCCCGTGAGGTCCGCCCAGGCTCCGCGCTCGGGCTCGGCGTAGAACTTCCGGTAGGCGTCAGACGCGACGCTCAGGCAGTGCTCCACCGCCTCGTCGAGGCCCAGCGTTCTCACGCGCTCGTCGATGCGCGGCGCCCAGTACGTCTCGCGGCGAGCCCCCTGCGGGGTGAACGTGAAACGCGTCGCGGGGTCGAGGCGCTCGATCTCCTCCCAGTTGGTGCGCGTGCCGAAGTGAAACCCGGCGCGCAGGAACACGTTCACGCCGAGCACGTCGGGACGCGCCCGTAGGTGTGCCGCGAGCGCCAGCGCAGAGGTCGAGAAGAACACGAGCCCATCGCGCTCGGCTACGAACAGGGAGCGCATGCCGAAGGGATCGTTTGCGATCTGCAGCGCGCCACGCTGCGCGTCGTAGCGCGCCCACACGAACTGCCCCTCGAGCTCCTCGACGTTGGCCGCGCCGTTGGCGGGACCATGGGCGTTGCCGCAGCGGAGCACCCACGAGCCATCCGCCGAGCGCGTCAGTTCGGCGCCCGCGTCCGCGCCGAAGACGCACACGCTGCCGAGCTCGCCTGCGCGCGCGCGCTCGCCGCCCGCCGCTCCGCGCAGCCGCTCATACGCCCGGCACAGAGCGCCGAGCTCCGGGTCAGTAGACGGCCTGGAGCCGTCTCTTGACGCTATCCCCACCATCCCGCTCAAGCCTCCCGGAGAGTAGCTCACAAAAGTAAGGCACTCCTTAGGAAACCGGCGCGCGCGACGTGCGAAGCTCCAGGCGCGGAGATGCGTGTTCTCGTAACCGGAGCGAGCGGGTTCATCGGCGCGACGCTGTGCCGTCGGCTGCTCGCTGACGGCGACGAGGTCTCGGCGCTCGTGCGCCGCGCGGGATCCGAGCCGGCGGGCACGCGCGCGTACGTGGGCGATCTCGGCGACGTTGCGCGCCTGCGCTCGACCATCGGCGATGCACGTCCCGAGTGCGTCGTGCACCTCGCGGCCGAGATCGCCTCCCAGCGCGATGCGCGCAAGGTTCACGAGGTGAACGTCCGCGGGACCGAACGCCTGCTCGAGGCCATGCGCGCAGAGCAGGACGGCGGGGGCGCGCCGCGGATCGTGTTCGCCTCGACGGTCGTCACCGGTGACGCCGGCGGGCGGGTACTGACCGAGGAGGAGCCGCTACCCGTCGCGACGCCGTACGGGCGCTCCAAGCAGGAGGGCGAGCGGCTCGTGCTCGGCGCCGGCACTCCTGCGGTCATCGTTCGCCCCGCGCACGTGTACGGGCCCGGAGGCTGGTACGCGAACGAGCTGATCAAGCAGCTGCGAAGCCCGGGCCGCCTCGCGGTAATCGGGCGAGGGGACAATCTTTGGGACGTCGTCCACGTGGACGACGTGGTGGAGGCGCTCGTGCTGGCGGCGCGCGAGGCGCCGGCGGGCTCGCTCTACCACGTTGCCGACGACGAGCCGATCACTTCTTGCGACTTCATCGCGCTGACCGCGCGTGAGCTCGGACTCGGACGTCCGCGGCACGTGCCGGTCGCGCTCGCCCGCATCGTCGCGGGGCGCAACGCGGTTGACGCTGTCGTGCGCTCGGCGCGCACGTCCAACGCGAAGATCAAGCGCGAGCTCGGCTGGCAGCCGCGCTTTGCGACGGCGGGGGAAGGGGTCGCCGACGCTGTTGCCCGGCTTGCCGCAGCGTAGCCGCGCCGCGGCCAGGCTCAGCCGAGCTCGTGCTCGGCGGCGTCGGCCACGTATCGCGCGATCGCGAGCGCGGCGGTGGCGGCCGGCGAAGGCGCGTTGCGAACGTGCAGCGCGCGCTCCGTGTGGGAG
>DATBCA010000257.1:0-4228 GCA_036270715.1 Solirubrobacteraceae bacterium | reverse complement strand
CGCGGGCGCTTACGGCGCCCTGCTCGCGGTCGCGCGCGGCGTCTCGGCGCGCGCGGCGATCGCGCTCGTCGCGCTGCTACACGCGATCGTGTTCGCGGGCCCGATCCTCATCTCGACCGACGTCTTCAGCTACATCGCGTACGCGCGCATGGGCGTCGAACACGGGCTGAACCCGTATACGCACGGCCCGATCGCGATCGCTCACGATCCCGTCTACTACTACGTCGGGATCGACTGGAAGCACGTCGCGACCGCGTACGGGCCCCTGTACACGCTGCTCAGCTACCCGCTCGCGCCGCTCGGGCTGCGCGGAGCGCTGTGGGCGATGAAGCTCGAGGCGCTCCTCGCGAGCGCGGGCACGCTCGCCCTCACCTGGCGCTGCGCGCGCGAGCGCGGGAAAGACCCGGTGTTCGCGCTGCTCGCGCTAGGCGCGAACCCGCTGTACGTGATCTACGCGGTTGGCGGGGCGCACAACGACCTGATCATGATCCTCCTGATGATGGCCGCGGTGAGCCTCACGCTCGCGCGGCGCGACGCGCCGGCGGCCGCGGCGGTCGTCGCGGGCGCGCTGGTGAAGGCGACGGTCGCCGCGCTGCTGCCGTTCATGCTCGCCGCGCGCCGATCCGAGGCCGGTCGGCGCATCTCGGTCGTCACGGGCGCGCTCGCCGCGCTCGCGCTCGGGGCGCTCGTCGCGTTCCTCGCCTTCGGCGTGCACGGCGTCGACGTCGTCGCGGCGCTCAACCGCGACGCCGCCTTCGTCTCGACGGACAGCTTCCCCACCGAGATCGCGCACCTGTTCGGCAAGCCGGGGGTGTTCCCCGTCGACCACGACCTGCTCAAGGGCGCGCTCGTTGTCATCATCCTGCACCTGCTGTGGCGGACGTGGCGCGGCTACGACTGGGTCGCCGCGTCGGGATGGACGCTGCTCGCGATCTCCGTGACGAGCACGTGGCTGCTCGCGTGGTACATCGTGTGGCCGCTTCCGCTCGCGCTCGTCGCGCGCGACCGCCGCCTGCTCGTCGCGACGCTCGCGGTGCAGGCGCTGTTCATCGCCCATCAGACGACCCCGCTGTTCGCGCAAGTCTCGTGAGCGCCGAACGCGCATCCGGCGGAGGATTCGACGACCGCGCCGCGCGCGGCGCCAGGCGCGAGAGCGGAGACCTGCGCGCGGCCGAGACGACGGTCCTGCTGATCGTCGCGCTGCTGCTCGCGATCGCCACCGTCAACGACGTCGTGCGCCAGGTGCACGTCAACCGGCGACTGATCGCCGATCTCGCGACGTGGCGCTCGTACACGGGGCGCCACTACCACAACCTCTCGATCAAACAGGACTACAGCGAACACTTCACGCGCGAGGTCGTGTGCGGCAACCTGAGCCCGGGCGAACCGAAACAGCGCACGCAGCTGTGTCTGGTGATCGCTGGCCCCGTGGTCCACGGCCGCCGCCACGTGAGCGGGGGCTGGTACCTGCCCGCGCGCGCGGAAGACGAGAGCAGCATGCGCTACGGGTGCTTCGGATCGGCCCCAGTCGAATTCACATGCCGGCGCTGAGGGTCGCCGCGGAGCGCGCGTCCGACCCAGCGCCGCGCGCTCGCGCGGGCGCGCCCTCGTGGTGGCCGCTCGCAGCGCTCGTCGTGCTCGCGGCCGCCCTGCGCCTGCCGACGCTTGCCCAGCAGAGCTTCTGGTACGACGAGGCGTTCAGCGCGGTGCACGTGTTCCACTCCTCGCTGTCGGCGACGCTGAAAGCGATGGTGCACACCGAGAACTCGCCGCCGCTGTGGTACCTGCTCGGTTGGGTCGACGTACGCGTGCTCGGCGACGGCGCGTTCGCGCTGCGGCTGCCGTCCGCGCTCGCGGGCATCGCGACGGTGCCCGTCGTGTGGGCGATCGGCCGGGAGCTCGCGGGCCGATCTCCGATCGGGCGCCGCGCGGCGGCGATCGTCGCGGCGATCGTGGCGGTCAACCCGCTGTTCGTCTGGTACTCGCAGGAGGCGCGCGTGTACTCGCTGTTCGTGTTCACGATCTCGCTCGCGACGCTCTGCTTCGTGCGCGCACTCGCCGGCGAATCTGTGGCCGGTCGATCGCGGATCGGCCCGCGCGGCCGGATGGCCGCGTTCGCGGCCAGCGGCTCGCTCGCGCTGCTGACGCATTACTTCTCGGTCTTCCTGCTCGCGCCGATGGCGCTGTGGCTGCTGCGCGACCGCGCGCGCCGTCGCGCGGGCGCGGGCGCCGTCGCGGTGCTCGCGCTCGTCGGCCTCGCGCTGGTGCCGCTGATCGTCGCGCAGGGCGGGCACGGCACCCAGTGGATCGGGCGCTGGGCGCTCTCGAGCCGCCTGGAAGCGATCCCGCAGTACTACCTCACCGGCGCCTCCGGCGCTCCTCTCGGCCACGGCATCGAGCTGCTGATCGCGCTGCCGATCCTCGCGGGTGTCGCCCTCGGCGCGTACGCCCTGCGCGGGGATGCGGCCGCGCGCGCGCGCCAGGGCGCGCTGCTCGCGCTCGCGCTTGCCGCCGGCGGCGTGCTCGCCCCGCTCGCGCTCGCGCTCGCAGGCGCGGACTACCTCGCGCCGCGCAACCTCGTGGGCGCGATGATCCCGGTGACCGTCGTCATCGCCGTGCTGTTCGGGGCGGCGAGCGCGACGCACGCGCGAGCGCGAGCGGGAGCGCCCCCGGAGGCGCGGCTGGCGCTGTCGGACTCCGCCCTGATCGCGGTCGCGCTGACGTGCGTGACGGTCGTCGCGTTCGCGGCGGTCTGCATCGACGTGAGCCTCAGCCCGCGCCTTCAACGCGGCAACTGGAGCGGCGTCGCCCGCGGGCTCGGCCCGGTCGGAGCGCAGACGGCAATCAGCACCGTCGAGCTCGCGTCGGCGCCGCTCGAATACTACGTCGGCGGGCTGCACAAGCTGCGGCGCGGGGGCGCGGTGACCGTCAGCGAGATCGACGAGATCGGCTACGCCCCGCTGCGCAACGGCGCAGGTGAACCGCCGGCGCGGGGCTTTCGCCTCGTAGCGCGAACCGACGTCGACGGGCTGATCACATACCGCTTCCGCGCGCCCGCGCCGGTTTTGGTCTCCGAGCGCGCGCTGGCGCGAGCGGCGCCGACGCAGGCGCGTCCCGAGGTGCTCGTGGCGCGCGGCGCGCGTACGCTGCCGTCGCGGGAAACCTGACCGTGGCGGGGTGTGACCTGCGTTGCAGCGTTGGGTATGTGTCGCCGTCCGATGAAAACATTTAGGTTCTGGCAATGGCGAGCGACCTAAAGACGCCTGCGCAGATCCCGAATACGTGCGCGGAGGCGCTCGCGGCGCTGGAGCTGGCGCGCAAACACCTGGTCTCGCAGCAGGATCCCGGCGGGTTCTGGCGCGGAGAGCTCCAGACGAACGTGACGATGGACGCCGAGGACCTCCTTCTGCGCGAGTTCCTGTGCATTCGGCGGGCGCCAGAAACCGAACGCGCGGCCGCGTGGATCCGCTCGCAGCAGCGCGCCGACGGCACGTGGACGAACTTCTACGGCGGGCCCGGCGAGCTCTCGACGACGATCGAGGCCTACTGGGCGCTGCGTCTCGTGGGCGACCCGCGCGACGCGCCGCACATGCTCGAGGCCGCGGCGTTCATCCGCGCCAACGGCGGGCTGGAGCGCGCGCGCGTGTTCACGCACCTGTGGCTTGCGCTGTTCGGTCTGTGGTCGTGGGACCGCGTGCCGGCGCTGCCGCCGGAGATCATGCTGCTCCCGCGGTGGGTCCCGCTGAACATCTACGACTTCGCCTGCTGGGCGCGCCAGACGATCGTCGCGCTGTCGCTCGTGAAAGCCGAGCGCCCAGTGCGCCCGCTGGACTTCGACCTCGACGAGCTGCGCTCGGGAGAGCCCGAGGAAGCGCCGAGTGCCGGCCGATCGCTCTCAGATCGGTCGCTCGCGCTGCTCGACCGCGTGCTGCGCGCGTACGAGCGCCGGCCGTGGGGGCCGCTGCGCCGTTACGCGATCGCGCGCGCCGAGCGCTGGATCATCGCGCGTCAGGAGGCCGACGGCTCGTGGGGCGGCATCCAGCCGCCGTGGGTCTACTCGTTGATCGCGCTGTTCCTGCGCGGCCACTCGGTCGAGGATCCGGTGATGAAGCTCGGCATCGCGGGCATCGAGGGCTTCATGATCGAGGACGACGACGACCTCCATGGCGTCGGCGCGCCGGCAGGCCGTTCGCGGCGCCTGGAAGCGTGCCAGTCGCCCGTGTGGGAC
>DATBCA010000256.1:0-5323 GCA_036270715.1 Solirubrobacteraceae bacterium | reverse complement strand
CGGGCGGGAACATGCCGATCTCCAGATGCGGGGCCTGCGAGATCCCGACGATGCCGCAACCAACCTCGGCTATCGGCTGGCCCGCGCTCACGTGCGCGCCCACGGGCACGAGCGCTGGCGCGGCGTGGCCGTAGTACACGTAGCGGCCCGCGGAGGGGCCGCTTCCGACGCGCAGCACGGGCGCGGATTCGCCGAACCCGTCGAGGCCCTCGCGGACGATCGTGCCGGCGGCGACCGCGAGCTCCACGAGCGCCGAGCCGCAGTCGTTGGCGCCGCCGCCGAGGTCGACGCCCTGGTCGAGCGACCAGGTGCTCGTCGCGGCGACGCGCGCGAGCGGGCGCAGCGGGAACACCCAGCCGCTTGCTCCGGCCGCGTACGGGCTCGCGGGCGCCTGGGCCGGCGCCGGCGTGACCGCCGTACCGCCGCTGCGCGAGGCGGACGTCTGAAGCGGCGTCGTGCCGGCGGGCAGGGAGCTCGCTTCGGCGGCCGCTTCACCGGCTGCCGTGCCCCCCGTGGACGCCGCGCCCGGTGGGGGCGCGATCGCCAGCCACACAGCTGCAAATGCGGCGAGCAATGCTGCAAGCGCGAGCTCGAGCGACCGCGTCGAACTGCCCCGTTGCACTTCTGGACCCACTTTCGTCGGCCGGCGGGGTTAGCTGACGGGCTAGCGACGTGCGCCTCCCGCGGACTACCGCGGAACTCGCCCCAACAACTCGGTTCCCCCGCTCGAGAGCACTTGCCCCCGATTAGGCGCGGTACACCCTAGCGCATTCTCGATTTGTGCGATTTGCAGGGATATCAATTGCAGCCCTAGAGCCGCCGCGCGACGGCGAGGCCCGCGAGCGCTCCGGCGGCGGCGACGCAGAAGGCGATCGTGACGCCGGTCGAGAGCGACCAGCGGCTGTCCGACGCGAGCACGAGCGCGCCGCCGCCGAGACCCGCGCCGAGCGCCGTCCCGAGCACGTCGGCGATGTTGAGCGACGCGGAGGCCCATCCGGTCCGTCCGCCGGGCGCCTGGTGCATCATCAGAAGCGAGGTCGGCGCGTACGCGAGACCCATCCCCGCTCCGGCGATCGTCCACGCGACGAGCGTGGTCGCGGCGACGGCGACGCCGGTGCGCAGCGCGAGCACCATGCCACCGATCCCCACGAGCACGAGCACGACGCCGAGGCCGATCAGGCGGCGCTCCGGCCAGCTCGCGGACAGGCGCGCCTGCATCCAGGCGGCGGCGCTCCACGCAAGCGTCGACACGGTGATGACCGCGCTCGCGAGCACGGTGCTGCGGTGCAGTCCCGAGGTGATGGCGAGGGTGACGAAGGCGTCGGCGCCGAAGAACGTGAACGTGAGCAGCCCGCGGCTGAGGATCGTCGCGGGCAGGCCGCGCCGCGCGCTCAGCGTCCCCGCGGGCAGCAGACGTCGCAGCGCCGGGACGCCAACCATCGCGCCGAGCGACAGCAGCACCAGTCCCAGCACGACGTTCCCCGCGGCGAGCGCCTCGAGCACCAGCGCGGCGCCGGCGGCGGTCAGCGCAGCGTCGCGCAGCCTGTGCTCGGCGGTCCGCTCGGCGGGCGGTCGGCCGAGGCGCACGAGCGCGGGCAGCGCGAGCCCGCCCGCGAGCGCGACGAGCGGGATCAGGCCGAGGAAGACGACGCGCCAGCCGAACGCGTGCGCCACGGCGGCGCTCAACGCGGGCCCGATTAGCCCGGGTACCACCCACGCCGCCGACAGCAGCGCGAGCATCCGCGGTCGCGCGCCGGCCTCGAAGATCTCGCCGATGGCGACGTACGCGACGGCCGGCACGGCGCCCGCGCCGACGCCCTGCAGAAGCCGCCCGATCACGAGCACGGGCATCGACGGCGCGGCCCCGCCGATCGCGAGGCCGGCGGCGAACAGCACGAGCCCCACGGCGTAGGGGCGCGCGGGACCCGCTCGATCCGCCTCGCGCCCGGCGGCGACGGTGCCGAGGAGGCTTCCGAGCATGAACGCGCTGAAGACCCAGCCGTAGAGGCTCAGGCCGCCGAGGTCGCGCTCGACCTGCGGCATGATCGTGATCACCGCGAGCGCCTCGGCCGCGATGAGCGTCGTCGTCAGCACGAGACCGCTCGTGAGCGGCCGGCGCTGGGTCGTCCACAGGCTTCCCGCGGCGGGCGCGGCTGCCGGGGTTGCCACGTCTGACACGGCAGGGACGATACGGCGCTCGCGCCGTACGCTAACGAGCGGGAGGCGCCGCTCGGCGCCTCCCGTGAGTCACGTCTTGCCGCTCCGACTAGCTGATTTGGTTTTCTTCACAGACGATTCCCACGACGGTCCCGATGCCTTCGTGACCGGGGTCGTTCTGGTAGCCCGACTTCTTTTCGTAGGCGACGTTCGTCTGCACGCGCACCACCGTTGGTGTGGTGCTCGACGCGATGACGGATCCTTCTTGGTTGACCTTGCTCGCGACCGCGACATCGATGTATGCGGGCAATGGCGCCTGAGGCGGTTCCGAGCTGTTGCCGGTGCCGGTCGTCCAAGCGAGTTCGCACATCGGTGCGGGGAACGAGTTGACCCAGCCCTTGAACGACGACGGCGCTTCACCGCCGCTGAGCGTGTTGAGCTTCCACCATTGCGCGCCCCAGAACGTGACGTGGCTGCCCAGGGCGGCATTGCCGTCGCCGATCGTGAAGCTGCCCGCCGACGCGGTGGGGGCGAGGTAGAGCGCGCCGAGCGCGAGTGGCAGCACCACGGCGGCCGCGCGGCGGCGAATCGAACCTGAAGACATCAGACCTCCCGTCTGTTGTTAGCCGCCGCCTCGATCGTCCCCCGGCGAGCCATGGAATGAACTTCGCTTCCGACGGTAGGGGCCGCGCCCCGCCGCGCACATCGAACATGAGTCCACCGCGCGATTGAGGCGGCGGGCGCCGTTCACGCGGCGCGCGTGCGCGCGCGGCTTCTCTCAGCGATCGGTGCTGACGATCAGCACGCTGCAGCGCGCGCCGTGCGAGACCTTGTTGGGCACGCTCCCGAGCACGCGTTTCACCCCGTGCATACCGCGGCTGCCGACCACGATGAGGCTCGCGTCGAGCTTGTCGGCGACCTCGAGGAGCGCATCCGCCGGGTCCCCGGTCAGCGTGTGCGTGGTCGCCTCGAGCCCTTCCACGCGCACGCGCGCGGCGGCTTCGTCGACGACCGTCCGCACCTTCGCGTCGGCGGGCACCGACTGCCCTTCCACCGCGGCGGCGCCCGGCGCCGAGACCTTCGCGTGCATCGGTTCGTACGCCGAGACGATGTGCAGCTCTCCTCCGAGCGCCTTCGCGTAACGCGCCGCCTGCTCGAGCGCGCGGGTTGCGGTATCCGAACCGTCTGTGCCTACGACAATCGCATCTGCCATCGCCAACTCCTCTGCCGACGAGGCACCCTATCGCTAGTCCAGCGGCGTCGTGTACGCGCCGCTGAGGCCGCCGTCGACGAGGAACGTCGACGCGGTCACGTAGCTCGACTCGTCGCTGGCGAGGAACAGGGCGGCGTTCGCGATCTCCTCCGCGCGTGCGAAACGGCCGATCGGCACGTGCACGAGGCGCCGCGCCGCCTTCTCGGGGTCCTTCGCGAACAGCTCTTTGAGCAGCGGCGTGTCGACGGGCCCGGGACACAGCGCGTTGACGCGTACGCCGCGGCGCGCGAACTCGACGCCGAGCTCGCGTGAGAGCGCGAGCACACCGCCCTTGGAGGCGGTGTACGAGATCTGCGAGGTGGCGGCGCCCATCACGGCGACGAACGACGCGGTGTTGATGACCGACCCGCGCAGCGGCGAATCGTTGGCGAGCAGGTGCGGGATCCCGTGCTTGCAGCACAAGAAGACGCTGCGCAGGTTGACTCGCTGGACGCGCTCCCACGCCTCCAGCCCGGTCTCGAGGACGGAGCCGTCGTCGTTTGGAGAGATGCCCGCGTTGTTGAACAGCACGTCGATGCGTCCGCACTCGTCGCGCACGCGCTGCATGAGCGCGCTCACCGACGTATCGTCGGTGACGTCTGCGGCGATCGCGAGATCGCCCGGCGCGCCCTCGAGCAGGTCGACGCCGACGACCGTCGCGCCCTCGCGGCGGAACGCATCGACGCTCGCGGCGCCGATGCCGCCGCTCGCTCCGGTGACGACGCACACCCTCCGGGCGAGTCTACCTCCGTCGCTCATGGCCCGGTCGCGTAGAAGATGGTCTTGAGCTCCGTGTACGCCTCGAGCGCGTGCGGGCCGAGCTCGCGCCCGTAGCCCGACTGCTTGAAGCCGCCGAAGGGGGTCGAGACGCGCACGGAGGTGTTGGTGTTGATCGACAGCACACCCGTCTCGAGCGCCCGCGCGACGCGCAGCGCGCGCGCGCCGTCGCGCGTCCAGATCGACCCCGACAGGCCGTAGATCGAGTCGTTGGCAAGGCGCACCGCCTCGGCGTCGTCGGCGAACGGGATCACCGCGGCGATCGGGCCAAACACCTCCTCGCGCGCGACGCGCTGGTCGGGGCGCACTGGCGCGAGCACCGTCGGCGCGAACCAGAACCCCTTCCCCTCGGGAGCGCTGCCGCGAAACGCGACAGGGGCGTCGTCGTCGAGGAACGATGCGACGCTTTCGCGCTGCGCGGCTGAGATCAAGGGTCCCATCTCGGTCGCCTCATCGAGCGGGTCACCGACCCGCAGCCCGGTGACGTGCGCCTCGAGCAGCTCGAGGAAGCGCTCGAGAACGGGCTCGTGCACGAGGATGCGCGAGCGCGCGCAGCAGTCCTGGCCGGCGTTACCGAACACCGCTCCGGGCGCCGCGGCGGCGGCGGCCTCGAGGTCGGCGTCGGCGAAGACGATGTTCGCCGACTTGCCGCCGAGCTCGAGCGTCACGCGCTTGATCTGCGCGGCCGCGGCCGCGGCGATCGACCGCCCCACCTCGGTCGATCCGGTGAACGCGATCTTCGCGACGTCGGGATGTTCGACCAGGCGCTGGCCGCAGGTGCTCCCGGGGCCGACGACGACGTTGACGACGCCCGCCGGGACGCCGGCCTCCGAGGCCAGCTCGGCGAAGCGCAGCGACGTGAGCGGCGTGAGCTCGGCGGGCTTGAGCACGACGGTGTTGCCCGCGGCCAGCGCGGGCGCCAGCTTCCACGACGCGATCGTGAGCGGGAAGTTCCATGGCGTGATCAGCCCGACGACGCCGAGCGGCTCACGCACGGTGAACGCCTGACCGCCCGAAGCCGGGATGGTGTCGCCGAGCAGGCGCTCGGGCGCGCCGGCGTAGTAGCGAAAGGTGTCGACGACCATTCCCATCTCGCCGCGCGCGTCGGCGATCGTCTTACCGGCGTTGCGCGCCTCG
>DATBCA010000255.1:0-2543 GCA_036270715.1 Solirubrobacteraceae bacterium | reverse complement strand
GCTCACACTCGGGATCGCCCCCCAGCCGACGAGCGTGTTGCCGTCAGCGAGCGTCTGCATGTCGCCCTGGCTGTCCGCGAGTAGCGGCGACTGCGGGTGCGCGTACACGCGCACCAGCGACTCTGCTCGCCGGCGCGCGTCGATCGCCACGCGCACGGCGCGCGACTGGAAGTGGACCCGCGGGCTCGACCCGTTGTCGAACATCGTGATCGTGCCGTCCGGCTGCACGCGCGCATCGTGCTGCCACGCGCTTTCGGTACCCGGCCCCATCGCGAAGCTCGGGTGCTCGCCACCGAGCTGCCACAGGATCCGCCCCGAACGTTCCTCGAGCTCGTACGCAGCCCACGTCGAGCGCGCTGAGATCAGTACGCGGCCGTCGCTCTGCGGATCGACGGAGTTGAGGTGAAACCAGTCCCACGGGACCGCTTCCTTGGGAGCCGGCGCGTGGGAGGCGCGCGCGTCGACGTTGTCGAGGCTGTGCCACTCCCAGCGCACGAGCCCCGTCTTCATGTCGACGGCCTGCACCGCGGTGTCGATCAGCACGCCGTTGCGCACGCCGCCCAGCGGCGACAGATCGCAGCGGATGAAGTCGTACACCGTCAGGTACGCGACGTTCCCCGGGACGATCTGGAAGTCGTGCAGGTCGGCTTCGTAGCCGTTGCCCGCGCGGACGGTCGCGACCGTCTGGTAGTTGGAGTCCATCACCACGTCCTGGCCCTGCCCGAAGCCAGGCATGAGCACCTTCCCCTGCCACCAGGTGAGCACGTCCTGGCCTTCGTACGGCTGCACCTGCAGATCCTCGGCGGCCGCGCCTCCCGCGAGCGGATCGAACCACACCAGGCGCCCGTCGCTGCCGAAGATCAGGGGCCCGTACTGGCCCGGTCCGGGGCCGACGGTCATCATCACCGCGCCCGCGCCGGGGTCCCGATCGGGCGTCGTCACCGAGAGGATCGGCGGGTGCAGCGCCGTAGCGCTGACGAAGCTCTGCACGGAGCTCGGCGGTGCCGGGGCGTTGGGAAACGGCTTGCTCGTCTGCATCGGGTAGGGCGTCGCGACCACGAAGCTGTACGCCACGCCGTGCTGGCGCGCGCCGACGCCGACCAGCGCGCGCACGTGCACGCGCTCGCCCGCCGCGAAGGGCCTGTCGGAGACGAAGCTGCCGCCGTCGCCCTGGTAGTAGCCGTAGAGATGCCCGTAGTGGTACCCCGTGCGCGAGCCTTCGACGGCGACGTTCGAGATCTGCGTCACCGGCGTGCCGAGGAAGCTGATCTGCGTCGAGGTGCTCGCGCTCTGGCTGGACGGCGCCGGCGAGACGGTCACGTTCGTGCCCGGGAGCAGCGAGCTGCCGTTGAGCTCGGCAGGGATGCATGCGGGCGATACGCCGCTCGGCGGCACGACCGTATGCGCGCCCGAGATGCTTCCCGTCGCGAACAGGATCGCGACGAGGACCCACGCGAGCGCCGCGAGCGCCAGCACGATGTTCCTGCGCACGCTCACGCGTGCGGCCTCCCACCGCCGGCGCTCATCACGCGACCGCGCGCGCCCGCACGACCGACCGGAGGTCGGCCAGCACCCGCGCGATCGAGCGCGTGAGCAGCTGCACGCCGATCGCAGCGAGCAGCGCGAGCGCGAACGCGAGGCCCGGGCCGGCTGGAGTCACGAGCAATGCGACGAGCAGCGAGAAGACCGCGAAGCCGGCCGCACCGCGCAGAAAGCCGCGCAGGAGCTCGTCGGAGACGCGCGGGCCGCGCTGCGCGAGCACGAAAGCCGCGAGCACGCTCATCGCGACCGGAAACGGGGTGAGCGCTCCGGTCACGCGTGCGCCGAGTCCGCCGGCCGCGCCGGTGAGGCATACGACGAGCACCGCCGTCGCGAGAGCGCGCGCCGGCAGATCCCAGACCGGCAGCTCGCCGCCGCGCGACGGCGCGGCGCGTCGGTCGTCGGGCATGAGCCGTGCGGCGAGCGCGAATGCACACAGGGCGATCACGAACGCGATCCCGGCCGCGACGTTGGCCGTGGACAGCGCGAGCGCGAGCGCGATGAACGCCGTCCACCCCGCGGCGAGCGCCGGCGCCCACGATCCCGCGCGCGCGGCGCGCGCGAACACGACCACGAATGCAGCGAGCGCCGCGAGGCCGAGTAGCGATGCCGAGGCCGCGCGCGCCGCGAAATGCGTGCCTCGCTCGATCGCGACGATCAGCAGCACGGGGCCCGCGACGATCGGCAGCGCCACGAGCAGACCCGCAGCCTTCGCGCCCCAGCGCCGTGCTGCGAGCGAGGACGCGACGACGAGCAGTGGCGCGAGCGTCAGCTTGACCAGCAGCAGCGTCACCGCGACAGTGTACGCGGGAGACGCCGCCGCTCGGCGCGGGCTCTCTACGCGGCCGCGGCGAGCGGCGCTCGGCGCGGCTGTCTACGCGGCCGCGGCGGCGGCCGTGTCGTGCACGAATTCGCGGATCGCGCGCGCGAACGCCTGAGGCTGGTCGCGCATGATCAGCGTGTAGCTGTCGGCGATCTCGACGAGCCGCGCGTTCGGCAGGAGC
>DATBCA010000254.1:0-4156 GCA_036270715.1 Solirubrobacteraceae bacterium | reverse complement strand
CCGGGCGGACTCTCCTTTGGAGGATGCCGAGGAGGAGGAGGCTTCCCGGCCTCAAAAGCATACCGGCCGGGGGGTCGCTACGCGAGCCTGCTGAGCGGGCGGGAGCGAGCCTGCTGAGCGGGCGGGAGTGGTGTTTGGCGCCGGCGCGAGCGGGTATCAGAGGACGGCCTCAGGAAGGCCGTCCTTCTTATGTGGTCGCCTCAGGCATCCTCCAGACGCAGGAGTCCGCTCGGCGATCCCAGGCCGAGCGGACTCCGTCCGCACAGCGATCCCGGCACCGCGCGTCGAGCGTCGACATACCAAAAACGAACTCGCGCTATAGCGCTACGCTTATGCAGCCACAGGGGATTCGTCCTCCTCCAAGGCATTGCAGAGCGCGAGCCCGTCCGGCTCTCCCCCGTGCCGGGCGGGCTCGATATCTGGGGGCGGGCGTAATCGCGCGTGAGCACGAGCACCCGACCCTCCCCTGCGTCGATCACATCCTCGATCTCGGCGTGGTAGCTCTCCCACGGCAGGAGCCAGTCCAGCCATGCGGTCCTGAGCCCGTCGAGTCGCAAGTAAGCAGCGCGTCCGACATCGTCTCGGACGAATACGCATTCGAAGTCCGAGGTGAAGAACGGCGCGCTGGCGGCGGTCAGCGCTGCCGAAACTGCGTCGTCGCGAAAGAGCGGGACGATCTCGCCCTGTTCGAACGGGACAAGGAGTTGCCGCACGACCTCGACGTCCTCTCGCGACATCGCCCGCCGATTATCCCGAACGACGTGAGGTCGCTACGCCGCCGGCGGCACGGCTCGGCTCGCGCTCCGGCGAGCGCCAAGGGAGGTGGGTTGGCCTAGCGAGTAGCGCCGTTGCGTGCCTTGTTGCGCTCGCGTTCGGCTCGTTCTTCTTCTTCCGGGCCGGTGAAGGTGCCCTCAAACTGGCCCGTCTGCGTCGCGGGTGGCGTTTCATGGCTCGGGCGCGCGCCCCCCTGAACGGTGACCACCTGGAGCCGCGGTGCTGCCGTCGAGCGCGTCGAGGTGCCGCCGCATCCGACGAGCGAAATCACGCCGAGTATCAGTGCAACGACCGTGGCTCGCAGTCGCACATCCCCCTTGAAACCAAGATTTTGATGTGCCAAAATTACTTTCATGCCGATCACGGAACCTGTTTCTGCGCCTATCCAAGACTACGCGAAGGCCGTGTATGCGCTTCAGGAGCGCAGCGGCGGCACGGTGTCGACGACGGATCTCGCCGAGCGGCTCGGGCTCACGCCGGGCTCGGTGTCGGCGATGATTCGCAAGCTCGCGGACCTCGGCCTCGTCGAACACGAGCGCTACCACGGCGTGCGGCTCACCGATCGCGGACGCGAGGTCGCGCTCGAGGTACTGCGCCACCACCGGCTGCTCGAGCTGTTCCTAGCCGAGGAGCTGGGCATGCCGTGGGACCGCGTGCACGAGGAGGCGGAGGTGCTCGAGCACGTTATCTCCGAGGACCTCGAGCAGCTGATCGCGAACCGTCTCGGCAATCCCACGGTTGATCCGCACGGCGACCCGATCCCGACCGCGATGTTCGAGGTCGAGGAGCACCCCACGCGCAGCCTCGACGAGCTCGAGCCGGGGAACGCGGGGCGCTTCGTGCGCGTGTCGGACTCCGAGCCCGCGATGCTCCGCTACCTCGCCGATGAGGGAATCAACCTCGGCGACCGCCTCGAGGTCACGCGCCGCCAGCCCTTCGGTGGCCCGGTGTTCGTGCGGATGGGCGAGCGCGAGCAGCCGATCGGGGGCGAGCTCGCGCGCGCGATGCGGATCGCGCTCGACGAGGTACAGCGGTGACGTTTCGCCGCGGACGCGTCGCCGTGCCTGTGCTTGAGGGCGCGACCGAGGGCGCGAGCGTCGCGCTGCCCGATGTCGGCACGGGCATCCCCAGCGCGTTCGAGCAGCTGCTCGCGCGCGGGCGCGTGCGCGCGACCCTCGCGATGCTCGGCCCGGCGTTCGTCGCCTCGATCGCGTACGTGGATCCGGGCAACTTCGCGACGAACGTGCAAGGCGGCGCGCGGTTCGGCTACGAGCTCCTTTGGGTCGTGCTCGCGGCGAACCTGATGGCGATGCTGATCCAGTACCTGTCGGCGAAGCTCGGGATCGCGACCGACCACGACCTTCCGGAAGTCGTGCGCGCGCGCTACCGGCGCTCGTTCACGTGGGTCATGTGGGTGCAGGCGGAGTTGATGGCGATGTCGACCGACATCGCCGAGTTCCTCGGCGCCGCGCTCGGCCTCAACCTCCTGTTCGGCGTTCCCCTCCTGCCCGCCGGCCTGATCACGGGCGTGATCGCGTTCGCGATCCTCGAGCTGCAGACGCACGGCTTCCGCCGCTTCGAGCTGGCGATCACCGCGCTGCTGGGGATCATCCTCGCCGGCTTCCAGTATGAGACCCTGCGCATCGGGCCCTCGGCGCACGCGTCGCTGCGCGGGCTGCTTCCAGGGCTGAGCGGCGGTGGCGCGGTCTACCTCGCGGTAGGGATCATCGGCGCGACCGTGATGCCCCATGTGATCTACCTGCACTCCGCCCTCACCAGCGGCCGCATGCCGGTACGAAACGAGCGCGAGCGACGCGGCGTGCTGCGCTTCGAGCTCGTCGACGTGATCGTCGCGCTCGGCATCGCGGGCGTCGTAAACATGGCGATGCTCGCCGTCGCCGCGAAGCTCTTCCACACGCCGGCGCTCTCGGGGTTGAGCACGATCGGCCAGGCGCACGAAGCGCTCGCGGCCAAGGTGGGCGGCGGCGCGGCGCTCGCGTTCGCGGTCGCGTTGCTCGCGTCGGGCGCGTCATCCTCGAGCGTGGGCACGTACGCCGGACAGGTCGTAATGCGCGGGTTCATCAACGTGCGGATCCCGCTGCTGCTGCGGCGCGCGGTGACGATGGCGCCCGCGCTCGTGGTTCTCGCGATCGGCGTCAACCCCACGAGCGCGCTCGTGCTCAGCCAGGTGGTGCTGTCGTTCGGAATCCCGTTCGCGCTGATCCCCCTCGTGATGCTGACCGCGCGCCGCGACGTGATGGGCGCGCATGCAAACGGTGCGCTGACGACATCCGCCGCGTGGCTCTGCGCGGCGGTGATCAGCGCGCTGAACGTCTATCTGATCGTCCAGCAGCTCTTCGGCTGACGGCTGCGTGCGCGTTCGCGCGCGCCTCAGCCCTCCGCCGGGGCCGGACGGACGCGACCGGTGCGGAGACGAGGGCGCGCCGGCGTGGCGGCCTTCCGCGATGCCTGCTTCGCGCCGCGTTTGGCGGGCGCTTGCTTTGCCGCGGGACGCGCGGACCGGGTCGGGGCGCGCGATGCCGCCCGTGCGCGAGGAGTCGCGGGCGCGGTGGCGGCCGCGTCGGCAGCTTCGATGAGGTGCGCGTCGATCGCGTTCTGGACGGTCGCCAGTCTCCGCACCAGCGCGGCCCGGACGCCCTCGAGCTCGCGCGCGCCCAGCAGCGCGGGGCCGCTCGCGCGTGAACTGCGTGGCGCGGGCGGAGCGACGCCGGGGTGCTCGGACTCGAGCTCACCGATCGCGCGCTCGAGCGCGCCGATCTGCGCGCGGAGCTCGCGCCGGCGCGCGCCACCTTCGCCGGCACGCCCGGCGGCGTCGTCTCGCGCCACGTACAGGGCGGCGGCGACCGCGCGAGGGTCGACGCCGGTTTCGCGTGCCTCGCGCGCGGCGTTGGCCGCGATCGCGCGAGCGCTCGCCGGCCCGCGCGCGTCGGCGGACACAAACGTCCCGCTCCCCTGCCTGGAGTCGATCAAGCCCTCCCCGTCGAGCCGCTGATAGACGGCGCGGACGGTGTTGATGTTGAGACCCGTCGCGTCGGCGACCTCGCGCAGTCCAGGCAGCCGTTCGCCCGCTCGCGCGCTCCCGTCTTCGATCCGTGCGCGCAGCGCCCAGGCGAGCTGCACGCCGATCGCCACCTCCGCGTCGCGGTCGATCGCGAGCCCCAGATCCTCGGCGTTCATGGGCTCAGCGTAACGCGCAACCGAATGGAGACACATAGTTCTAGTCAACTAGTAGACTAGCGGTATGGCGGCGCCTGCGCCGGAGAGCGCGAGAGCACCCGAGGTGGCGCGGGGCCGCGCACGCGTGGCCGGACCCGGCGTCGTTCAGCGGGCGTCGGCCGCGGCCACCGGCGTGCTCGAAGAA
>DATBCA010000253.1:0-5698 GCA_036270715.1 Solirubrobacteraceae bacterium | reverse complement strand
GCGCTTCGCGGGCGCGCCGCGCGATCGCTGCGGCGGATTGCGCATCGGGGCTCGCGAGCGCGTTGATAGCCTTCGCCGCGCCGGGCGTCGGGGCTGCGCTCCGCGGCCCGGCATTGTTCGTTGTTCGTCCCGGGAGGCAGTGAATGGCGGTTCGCGTCGGCATCAATGGCTTCGGCCGCATCGGTCGCAACGTGTTCCGCGCCGCGCAGGCGCGCGCCGAGGAGGGCGACATCGAATGGGTCGCGGTCAACGACCTCGTCGACCCGGCGACGCTCGCGCACCTCCTGCAGTACGACTCGATCCTCGGCCCCTACCCGGGCAGCGTGAAGGCGCTCGACGACGCGATCGAGGTCGACGGGCGACCGCTGAAGGTGTTCGCGGAGCGCCAGCCCAGCGCGCTCCCGTGGGGCGACGTGGGCGTCGACGTCGTGATCGAGTCGACCGGCCACTTCCTCGACCGCGCGAGCGTCGCGGGCCACCTCGAGCGGGGGGCGAAGAAGGTGCTCATCTCCGCGCCGGCCGCCGACCCCGACGTGACGGTGGTGCTCGGCGTGAACTTCGACGAGTCCTACGACCGCGACAAGCACGACGTGATCTCGAACGCGTCGTGCACGACGAACTGCCTCGCGCCAGTCGCGAAGGTCGTCAACGACACCGTCGGAATCCGCCACGGGCTGATGACGACGATCCACGCGTACACGTCCGACCAGCGGCTGCACGACCTGCCGCACAAAGACCCGCGCCGCGCGCGGGCGGCGGCGATCAACCTGATCCCTGCGTCGACGGGTGCGGCGAAGGCGATCGGCCTGGTGATCCCGGCGCTGAACGGCAAGCTCCACGGGTTCGCGGTGCGCGCGCCGGTGCCGACGGGGTCGGTCGTCGACCTGCCGGTCGAGTGCGAGCGCGAGACGAGCGTCGAGGAGGTCAACGGCGCGCTGCGCGCAGCCGCCGCGAGCGGGCCGCTGGCGGAGTACATGCGGTACACGGAGGACCCGATCGTCTCGAGCGACGTCGTCAAATCGCCGTACTCGGCGATCGTCGACGGAAAACTCACGGCGGCGCTGGACGGGACGATGGTGAAGGTCATCGCGTGGTACGACAACGAGTGGGGCTACTCGAACCGGCTCGTCGACCTCGTCGCGAAGGTGCTGTAGAGCCCACCGCGGTGAAAACGCTCGACGACCTCGACTTCGAAGGTAGGCGCGCGCTCGTCCGCGTCGACTTCAACGTCCCGCTGCAAGAGCGCGCGGATGGCTCCCGCACGGTCGCCGACGACACGCGCATCCGCGCGGCGCTCGAGACGATCGAGGAGCTCCGCGCGGGGGACGCGTCGCTGGTGCTCGTCTCGCACCTGGACCGGCCCGAAGGCAGGCGCGACGAGCGCCTGTCGCTGGCGCCCGTCGCCGAGCGCCTGCGCGAGCTCACCGACGCGCGCGTGCAGCTCGCGCCGGCGGTCGTGGGCGAAGCGGTCAGCGCGCTGGCGCGTGCGCTCTCAAAGAGGGAGATCCTGCTGCTCGAGAACGTGCGCTTCGAGCCCGGCGAGACGCGCAACGACCCGCAGCTGGCGCGCGAGCTCGCGGCGCTCGCGGAGGTCTACGTGAACGACGCCTTCGGCACGGCGCACCGCGCGCACGCGAGCACCGAGGGGGTGGCGCACCTGCTGCCGAGCGCCGCGGGGCGCCTGCTCGAGCGCGAGGTGCGCACGCTGGAGGCGATTCTCGAGCATCCCGCGCAGCCGCTCGTCGCGATCATCGGCGGGGCGAAGGTCGCCGACAAGATCGCCGTCGTCGACCGCTTCCTCGAGCTCGCCGACGCGCTGCTGATCGGCGGCGCGATGTGCTTCCCGTTCCTGCGCGCGCAGGGCCACGCGGTGGGGGACTCGCTGTGCGACGAGAGCGACACCGAGCACGCCCGCGCGCTGCTGCAGAGCGCGGCCGATCGGAGGTCGTCCGGCGGGGGCGGCGCGCGCCTGCTGCTTCCCAGCGACCTCGTGTGCGGGGACCGTCTCGCGGCCGACGCGGCCGTCCTGCCAATCGACGGCGTGGACGTCCCGGCCGGGTGGATGGGACTCGACATCGGCCCGAACACCGTGGAGCGCTACTCCAAGGAGATCGCGCGCGCGGGGTCGGTCTTCTGGAACGGCCCGATGGGCGCCTTCGAGCTCGACCCGTTCGCGGCGGGCACGCGGGGCGTGGCGGAGGCGGTCGCGGCGGCCGACGGTCTCACGGTGGTCGGTGGAGGCGACTCGGCAGCTGCGCTCCATCGCTTCGGGCTCGAGCGCGCGGTCGACCACGTCTCGACGGGCGGCGGCGCGACGCTCGAGATGGTCGAGGGGCGAGTGTTGCCCGGGGTGCAGGCGCTCGACGGCGCCGGAGTCGCGACGTGAGCGCGCGCGGCGAGGTGGGCGCCCGCGTACCCCTGATCGCGGGCAACTGGAAGATGCACAAGACGGAGGCGCAGGCCGAGGAGTACATCCAGGCGCTGCTCCCGCGCCTGTCGGCGTCGCAGGGGGTCGAGATCGCGATCTGCGTTCCCTTCACGGACCTGCGCGCGATGGTCGACTCCGCGCGCGGCTCGCGCGTGGAGGTGTACGCGCAGAACATGCACGAGCAGCCCGAGGGCGCGTTCACGGGCGAGGTGTCGGCGCCGATGCTCACCGAGACCGGCGTGCAGGGCGTTGTGCTCGGGCACTCCGAGCGGCGCGAGCACTTCGGCGAGAGCGATCGCGCGCTGGCGCTGAAGGTGCCCGCGGCGCTCGCCGCGGAGCTCACGCCGATCCTCTGCGTGGGCGAGACCGAGGCCGAGCGCGAGGCCGGCGACACCGAGCGCAAGCTGCGCCACCAGGTCAGCGACGATCTCGCGCGCGTCGCCGACGGAGATCTCGCGCGCTTGGTGATCGCCTACGAGCCGATCTGGGCAATCGGCACGGGCGCGGTCGCGACGCCCGTGCAGGCGCAGGAGGCGATCGCGTTCATCCGCGCGCTGATCGCCGACCGCGACGAGGACGCCGCGGAGAGCGTGCGCGTCCTCTACGGCGGCTCGGTCAACCCCGACAACGCCGCCGAGCTGCTCGCGAGCGACGACGTCGACGGCGCGCTCGTCGGCGGCGCGTCGCTGGACGCCGAGTCGTTCGCGCGGATCGTCGCCGCCGCGCGACGATGAGCTCGCTTCCCGTCGCGAGCGCGTGCCTGGTCGTGCTCGACGGCTGGGGCCTCGCCGCCCCGGGGCCCGGCAACGCCGTCTCGCTCGCCAGCACACCGGTCTTCGACGAGCTCTGGAGGACGTTCCCGCACACGACGCTCACGACGTGCGGGCGTGCGGTGGGCCTGCCGGACGGTCAGATGGGCAACTCGGAGGTCGGTCACCTGAACCTCGGCGCAGGCTCGGTGGTGCGCCAGGACCTGGTGCGTATCGACGACGAGATAGCCGCGGGCCGGCTGGCGGAGAACCCCGCGATCCGCGCGGCGCTCGAAGGGGCACGGCGCTTGCACCTGCTCGGCCTGGTCTCCGATGGCGGCGTTCACTCCTCGCTCGAGCACCTGCTCGCGCTGATCGCGATCGCGCGGGATGCTGGGGTGGGGGAGGTGTTCGTGCACGCCTTCACCGACGGGCGCGACACGCCGCCGCACTCGGGCGCGGAGCACCTCGCGCGCGTCGACCGCGCCGAGGGCGCTCGCGTGGCCTCGGTCGTCGGGCGCTACTACGCGATGGACCGCGACCGCCGCTGGGATCGCACGGCGCTCGCCTACGACCTGCTGATGCGCGCGCGGGCGCCCTACTCGGCGCCGAGCGGCGAGCAGTCGGCGCGCGCCGCGTACGCGCGCGGCGAGACGGACGAGTTCATCAAGCCAACGGTCGTCGGCGACGCGGTCGCCATCGACCCCTCCGACATCGCGATCGCGTTCAACTTCCGCCCGGACCGCATGCGCCAGCTCGTGCGCGCGCTCGCGGAGCCCGGTTTCGGAGAGGGCAGCGCGGAGGAGCTTCCGGGCTGGCCGGGGCGGGGAGGCATCGCGCCGCTGGCGCACCTTACGACGATGACCGAATACGAGGCCGGCTGGCCCTATCCCGTCGCGTTCGGACCCGAGCACCCGCCGACGACCCTCGCCACGGTGCTCGCGCAGGCGGGCGTGAAGCAGCTCCACGTTGCCGAGACCGAGAAGTACGCCCACGTGACGTACTTCTTCAACGGCGGAGACGAGGACGCGCTTCCCGGCGAGCGGCGCGAGCTGGTTCCCTCCCCGCGCGACGTGCCGACGTACGACCACAAGCCCGAGATGAGCGCGGCGCAGGCCGCGGCGGCGTTCGTGAAGGCGTGGCGCGAGGACGAGCCGGCGTTCGCGATCATCAACTTCGCCAACGCGGACATGGTTGGCCACACGGGCGTCATCGAGGCCGCGGTCAAGGCCGTCGAGGCCGTCGACGCCGGCCTGGGCGAGGTCGTTGGCGTGGTACGCGAGCGCGGCGGCGCGTGCGTGGTGACCGCCGATCACGGCAACGCCGAGGCGATGCTCGAGCCCGACGGCAGTCCGAACACGGCTCACTCGCTGAGCCCCGTCCCGCTGATCGTCACCGTCCCCGGCGTGCGCCTGCGCGAGGGCATCCTCGCGGACGTCGCGCCGACGGTGCTCGAGCTGCTCGGTATCTCCCAGCCCGCGGGAATGACCGCTCATTCGCTGCTCGAGGGCCCGTGAGCCCGCGGCGGACGACGTTCTCGCAGCGCGCGCTCGCGGCCCTGTTCGTCGGCTCGGGGGTCAACCACTTCGTGCTGCCCGGGCCCTACCGCGCGATCGTCCCTCCGAGCCTCGCGGGCAATGCGAGGCAGCTCGTCGAGGTCAGCGGCGTGGCCGAGATCCTCGGAGGGGTGGGCGTGCTGATCGAGCCCACGCGGCGTGCGGCGGGGGTCGGCCTGGTCGCGCTGCTCGTCGCGGTCTTCCCGGCGAACCTGTACATGGCGCGAGCGCCCGAGCGCTTTCCGCGCATCCCGCGCCGGGCGCTGTACGCGCGGCTTCCGCTGCAGCCGCTGATGATGTGGTGGGCGTGGCGCGCGACGCGCAAGGTTGTGTGAGCGACCGCACACTTCCGCGCGACGCTGCTATGTTCGACGCAGAGGGGTTCCGGTTAGATCGCCATGACAAGCGCAACAGCCGTGAAGATGCCGACGGGGGAGCAGCAGGCGCTGACGGACGCCGAGCTGCGCGCGTGGCGGGGCCTTCTGCGAGCGCACGCGTGCCTCGCGAAACGCCTGGACACCGCGCTCGACGGCGCGCACGGCCTGCCGATGACCTCGTATGAGGTCCTGCACCACCTCGAGGGCGCGCGATCGGAACGCATGCGCATGCGCGACCTCGCCGAACAGGCGCAGCTGTCGCGCAGCGGGCTGACGCGCCTCGTCGACCGCCTCGAGCGCGAGGGGCTGCTCGAGCGCTGCTCCTGCGTCCAGGACGCGCGCGGCTCATACGCATGCCTGACGGAGCTCGGCCGCGAACGGCTCGCGGAAGCGCGCGGCACGCACCTCGCGGTCGTACGCGTGCACTTCCTCTCGCGCTTCTCCGAGGAAGAGCTCGACATGCTCGCGGAGACGTGGGAGCGAATCGCACCCTGCAACGGTCACGCGGGCGACCCGCGCGACGCGCCGGCGACCTGACCGCCGCTGCGCGCACGCCGATCACGCGGCGTCTCGCCCGCCACGCGGGGC
>DATBCA010000252.1:0-1739 GCA_036270715.1 Solirubrobacteraceae bacterium | reverse complement strand
GAGGAGCCGCTCGCGATCACCGTCAGCGGACGCGCAGCGCCCGCGGCCCGCGCGAGCTGCTCGGCCGCGTGGTCGAGCTCGGCGTGGTCCGCCGTCCCCGGATCGCTCCACACGATCGCCGCGCTGTGCGTGCCCCGCAGGTCGTATCCGAGGCGCGCGCTCGCGCGCTCGCTCGTGATCGGCGCGCCTTCGAGGATCAGGTTCACGACCTCGAGGCGCTCCGCGTGCGTGCCGCGCGTGAGCTCCGCGCGCTCGCGCTCGATCTGCTCCTGCAGCGCGGCGACGGTGTCGTCGACGTACTGGAAGATCGAGCGCGCGGCGACGTCCAGCGTCTCCGCGAGCACCTCGGGGTCGGAGGACCTCGAGAACACGATCCGCATCGTGTAGCGCCAGGCGACGTTCTGGCTCGCGTGGTACGCGCTCAGGAGCAGCTGGTCGGCGCCGCGGCGCGTCGCGTCGCGCGCGATCGCGAGTACCTCCGGGCTGAGGTTCGCCGGGACGCGCGCGCCGGGGTCGGCGATCGTGTGCGCCGCCCAGTGCATGATGTTCGCGCGCGTGCTCGCGGCCGCCTCGTCGGTGAGCGTGACGTCGGTCAGCAGCGGCTCGGGAAACGTCGCTAGCGTCGCCTCGTCGAGCAGCCCCTCGAGCTCGCTCGCGTGGTCGCGAAACCACACCGCTGCGTCGCGCAGCAGCGTCGCCGCCGCAGGAGACGGAGCGCTCCAGGTCTGCTGAGCCACGCCTCGAGCTTAGCGAATCGTCAGTGCATCTTGCACAGCGTGATCGCAAATATCGTGCGAAATGACGTTGTCAGCGAGGCGCGCCTAGAACATGATGCGGACAGCCCCCGAGGAGGAGAAGGAGAGAGCATGCCGAGCCCCACGAGCAGCAACGTCGTGCCGATCAGCACCTCGCTCACGAGCACGCACGTCGACGTCCTCATCGTCGGCGGCGGGATCTCAGGAATCGGCGCCGCGTACCACCTCAAGACGCGCTTGCCCGGGAAGACGTTCGCGATCCTCGAGGCCCGCGAGGCGATCGGCGGGACGTGGGACCTGTTCCGCTACCCGGGGATCCGCTCGGACTCGGACCTGCACACCTTCGCGTACGAGTTCAAGCCGTGGACGAGCGACAACGCGATCGCCGGCGCCGACGAGATCCTCGCCTACTTGCGCGAGACGGTCGAGGAGAACGGACTCGGCGAGCACATCCGCTTCGGGCACCGGGTGCTGGCGGCCGACTGGTCATCCGCCGACGGACTCTGGACGGTGCGCGGGGAGCTCGCTGGCAGCGGTGAGGCGTTCGAGCTGACCTGCAACTTCCTCTTCTCGGCGTCTGGTTACTACGACTACGAGTCGGGCTACAAGCCCGCGTTCGAGGGCAGCGACTCGTTCGCGGGCACGATCGTCCACCCCCAGGAGTGGCCCGAGGACCTCGACTACGCCGGCAAGCGCGTCGTCGTCATCGGCAGCGGCGCGACCGCCGTCACGCTGATCCCCGCGATGGCCGGCACGGCGGCGCACGTGACGATGCTGCAGCGCTCTCCGAGCTACGTGCTCCCGCTCCCCGTCAAGGACCCGATCGCGAATGGGCTGCGCCGGGTGCTCCCGGAAAAGCTCGCCTACCGGATCACGCGCCGCATCAACATCGCGCGCCAGCGCTTCATCTACGACCTCAGCATGCGCCACCCGCGCCTCGTGCGCCGCCTGATCCGCGCCGTCAACAAACTTCAGCTCCCCGCG
>DATBCA010000251.1:0-2809 GCA_036270715.1 Solirubrobacteraceae bacterium | reverse complement strand
GCAGCCGGCCGATGAAGTCCCACTCGAACAGCTCGCCGTGCGCCGCGACCTTCGCCTCGAGGTCCTGCGCACGGTTCTCGCCGACGACGCGCACGCCCGCGCGCGCGAGCACCGGCATCTCGCCGGCGGGCACGTACTTCGGCGCCGCCAGCACCTCGACCGAGCCCGCCGGACGACCCGCCCGCGCGGCGGCCTCGTCCAGCTGCGCACGGACCCGCTCGAGGTTCGCGCGCACGTCCTCGGCGCGCAGCCCCGAGATCAGCTCAACCACGCCACGCCGCCCTGACGCCCCGCGTGCTCGCCTTCGCGGCGGTGTGAGAAGAAGCGCTCGTCGCAGATCGTGCACACGTCCACGTCGTGCACCGCGCTCACGCCCGCCGCGAGCAGCCGCTCGCGCGCGATCGCGCGCAGGTCGATGTTCGCGCGCTCGCCGCGTTGGCCGATCTGTTGGCCGGTCTGCTGGCCGATCTTTGATCCGCGGCCATCCCCAAAGGCCGCGTGCACCTCGGGCCCGACCTCGTAGCAGCACGCCCCCGCGCCCGGCCCGATCACCGCGATTATGTCCGGGCCGGGCCGCTGCGCGCGCAGCAGGCTGACCCCCTCCTCGAGCACCCCCGCGGCGAGGCCGCGCCAGCCCGCGTGGAGCATCGCGACCGCGCGGTCCCTCACGAGCGCGACGGGCAGGCAATCCGCGGTGAGCACGACCGCGCCGACGCGCGTACGCGGTGTTGCCTGGCCGTCGGCCTCGTCGTCGGGGCGCATCAGGGGGCCATCGCTCGACGGCACCTCGGTGACCCAGCGCACATGCGTGCCGTGCACCTGGTACCCGCGCGCGAGGCCGCGCGCGCCGATCGTCTCGCGCAGGCGCTCGCGCGCAGCTTCGCCGAACTCGCAGCCCTCGCCGCTGACGCTCGACAGGTTGCCGTGGCTGCGATCGGTGAAGAGCACGCGCGCGCGGCCCGGCAGGTCGAACACGAATTCGCTCACGCGCCCGGATCCAATGCCGCCGCGAGCTCGGCCTCGCGACCCGCCTCGAGCTCGCCGTCCAGGCGCCGGCCGAGCGCGTGCTCGAGGCGCCGGCCGATCTCCGGACCCTGCGGAACGCCCGCCGCGAGCAGATCCTCCCCGCCGATCTCGAGCTCCACCCCGCGCAGTTCCCGCAGCCAGCGCACCGCCCGCTCGCGGATCTCCGGCGAGCGCCGCGCGCCGAGCGCGCCCGCGACGGCGATCGCCTCGACGTATCTCCCCTCGAGCGCCTCGCGCAGCTGCGAGGGCCGCTGTGCGTGCTCGATCGCGTGCGCCAGCGCGGGCGCGTCGAACGCGCCCGAGAGCACGCGCTCGCGCGTCTCGGCTCCGAACTCGAAGCGGTCGGCCAGGCGCGCGGACCGCTCGCGCGCGCCCGGCGCCGCGACCGATCGAAGATCGGCCAGCGGCGGATGGAACGCGACCGCCATCGCGAGCACCACGCCGTCCCCGTCAGGCGGCAGCAACGCTGCCGCCTCCTCCATCAATATCTCGTCGAAGCGAGCCGGCAGCCCGAGTGCGTCGAGCACGCCCGCGTCGCCCATCGAGGTGAGCGTGCCTTCCGCGGCCGCGAGCCACAGCTCGGCCGCGATGCGACCGCCCGACACCGTCTCGAGCGCGCGTGCGGCGAGCGCCTCGCGCGCGAGCGTTGCCGTCTCGTCCTCCACGTCGAAGTGCAGGCGCGCGCCGTAGCGCGCGAGGCGCAGCACGCGCGTAGGGTCGTCGCTGAAGCTCCGCGTGTGGAGGATGCGAAGGCGTCGCCCGGCGAGGTCGGCGAGCGCGTTCTCCGCGGCCTGCATGCGCCCGCGTTCGGGCCCGCCGAGCGGCACCGCGATCGCGTTGACGGTGAAGTCGCGGCGCGCGAGGTCCTCCGCGACCGTGCCCGGGCGCACGTCGGGCAGCGCTCCCGGGCTCGCGTAGCTCTCCGCGCGGCGCTCCGCGACGTCGATCCGCGCGCCGCCGCCCCAGCGCACGACCGCCGTGCCGAAGCGCTCGTGGACGGTCGTCTGCGCGTGCGCCACGCGCGCTGCGAGCTCCGCGACGAGGCTCGATGAGTCGCCGCTCACGACCACGTCGAGCTCGCGCGGCACGCGCTCGAGCAGCAGGTCGCGCACCGCGCCTCCCACCAGCGCGACGTCCGCGCGCCGCTGCCCGACCTCGAGGAGCTCGCGGCCGCCCGGCTGCTCGGCGAGGCGCTCGAGGACCTCGTCCCCGTCCATCGCGCCGTGCGCACGCGGAATCTCGTCCATCGCGCGGTGCGCACGCGGAATCTCGTCCATCACGCCGTGCGCACGGGGATGCCCGCCGCCGCGAGGTGCTCCTTCGCCTGCGCGACGCTGAAGCGCCCGTAGTGGAAGATCGACGCGCACAGCACCGCGTCCGCGCCCGCTTGCAGCGCCTGTGCCAGGTGCTCGAGCTCGCCCGCGCCCCCCGATGCGATCACCGGCACCCCGACCGCGTCGCTGACCGCGGCCGTGAGCGGGAGGTCGTAACCGTCGTTCGTGCCGTCGCGGTCCATGCTCGTGAGCAGGATCTCGCCCGCTCCGCGCTCGACCCCCTCGCGCGCCCACTGCACGACGTCGCGCCCCGTCGGCGTGCGTCCGCCCGCGACGAACGCCTGCCACGCGTCGCCGCCATTCCTACCGATCGGAGATCGGCCGCCCTTCGCGTCGATCGCGAGCACCACGCACTGCGCGCCGAAGTGCTCGGCGAGCTCGTCGAGGAGCTTCGGGCGCTCGAGCGCCGCGGAGTTCACCGAGACCTTGTCCGCGCCCGCGTCGAGCAC
>DATBCA010000250.1:0-5973 GCA_036270715.1 Solirubrobacteraceae bacterium | reverse complement strand
ATCCCGTGCGCACGGCCTGGGAGGTGGCGTGGGTGGGGCACGCGATCCTCCACGACCCGCTGCACATCTTCAACGCCAACGACTTCTACCCGCACCCCCTCAGCCTCGCCTTCTCGGACTCGCTACTCGGATACGGGCCCGCTGGGTTCTTCGGGTCGGGAACCGTCGCCGCGCTCGTGCGCTACAACCTGCTGTTCCTGTTCGCGTGGACGCTGTGCTTCTTCGGCGCCTACCTGCTCGCGCGCGAGCTCGGCCTCGGCCGCATCGCCGCCGCGGCCGCGGGGGCCGCGTTCGCGTACGCGCCCTACCGCGTCACCGAGGCCGGGCACCTGCACGTGATCTCCTCGGGCGCGATCCCGCTCGCGCTGTTCCTGCTGCTGCGCGGATACCGGCGCACCTCCGAGGAAGGCAGCCGTGGGGCGCTCGCGCTCGTGGCCGGCGGCTGGCTCGCGGCCGCGTGGCAGATCTCGCTCGGGTTCTCGCTCGGGCTGCAGTTCGCGTACCTGCTCGCGGTGCTCACGCTGATCCTCGTCGTCCACCGCTGGCGGACCGACCGGCGCCTGCCCCACCGGCGCATGATCGCGGTCACGTGCGCCGGCCTCGCGCTGGTAGGCGCGGTCACGGTGTACCAGGCGCGGCCGTACCTGAAGGTCGCGCACGACTACCCGACGGCGAAACGCACGCTCAAGGAAGTCAAAACGTATTCGGCCGGCCCCGCGGCCTGGTTTGCGGCATCCAGCGAGAATCGCGTGTGGGGCGGCCTCACCTCGACGCTGCGCTCCGAAGTGCACTCCAAGAACGAGAGCGTGTTCTTCCCCGGTGGGCTCATCCTCGTGCTCGCCCTCGCGGGCCTCGCCTCGCCGCTGTACACGCGGCGATTACGTTTCGGTCTCGTGGCGGCGATCGTGGTGTGCTCGGTGCTTGCGCTGGGCCTCGGCCTCACCGGCGCCGGCTACCCGTATAGGATCCTCTTCGATCACGCCCCGGGCTGGGACGGTGTGCGGGTGCCCGGGCGCGTGTTCACCTTGGCGACGCTCGCGTACGCTCTCCTGGCGGGAGCGGGCGTCGCGCTGATCGCACGGCGCGCGCGCGAGTTGGGCGAGCGGCGCTCGCTTCGAGCGCCCGAGCTGGGCGTCGCCGTCGTGCTCGCCGCGGCGATCGTCGGCGAAGGCGCGGGGCGCCTCGGTCACCCGGTCGTGCCGCAGCCGGTCCGTGCCGAAATCGGCCTGCCCGGCCCGCGCCTGGATCTGCCGACGGACGGCGCGGCCGATCGCGTGTGGCAGTACTTCTCGACCAACGGCTTCTACAAGATCCCGATCGGCAACAGCACGTTCGACATCGCCGGCGTCGACGACCTGCGCGGGGGCATGAACGGGTTCCCCGACCGGGCGAGCATCGAGAAGCTGCGCTTCTACGGGATTCGCACCGTCGTCCTGCACCTGAAGCTTCCGAAGCTGCCCGGGATCGTCGGCTACGCCTATCCGGAGCCGCCGAACGTGCTCGCCGCCGCCGCGAAACCGATCGCGGGCCTAGGCGTGACCGCCAGGCGCGTCGGCTCGATCGTGATCTACTCGATCGGCCCTGGGCCGAAGGCGCTGCACGGCAGCGACTGATGGCCGGCGCGGCGCACGCGGCGATCGCTGCGCGCGAGCGCGGCGCGCCGGTACACGCGGGCGCGCCGGAGGCGAGCCGCAGGCGCTACGCGCTCGTCGCGATCGTTCTGGCGGGCATCGCCTACGCGACGATGATCCAGAGCTTCTCCTGGAACCAGACGTCGCACTTCGACCTCATCCGCGCGCTCGACCACGGCCGTACGACGATCGACGCCTATCAGTCGAACACCGGCGACAAGGTCCTGTACAGGGGCCACTGGTACTCCGCACGCGCGCCCGGGCTGGCGCTGTATTCGCTGCCCTTCTACGAGCTGCTGAAAGCCGTCAACGCGGAAGCGGCGGCGCGCGCGTCGGCCGCGCAAAAGGGCGAAGACGAGATGATCTACTTCATCGGCCTGTGGGCCAACGTGCTGCCCGCGTTTCTGCTTCTGCTCGTGGTGTGGCGCGTCGCCGAGCGCTTCGAGCCCGGCTACGGAGCGGCCGCCGCGATCGTGCTCGGCCTCGGCACGCTCGTGCTGCCGCTCGCGACGCTCCTGTTCTCGCACGTGCTGAGCACGCTGCTCGCGTTCACGGCCTTTGCCCTGATGATGCGCGAGCGAGACGGGCCGCCTAGCCCCAAGCTGCTCGCGCTCGCAGGGCTCGCGATCGGCTACGGCGTGACCAGCGAGTACCCCGTGCTGTTCGCCGGCGTGGTCCTCGGCGGCTATCTGCTCTCGCGGCCCGGCGCGCTGCGGCCGCGCGCGCTCGCGACGCGCGCGGGGGCGTACGTCGGCGGCGGGTTCGTCGGGATCGTGCCGCTGCTCGTGTACAACCACTACGCGTTTCACTCCTGGACGCACCTCGCGTACGCGAACGTCCCGCGGCAGCAGAAAGGCTTCTTCGGCATCGGCGCGCCGAGCCCGCACGTGCTCGCGACGCTCCTGTTCGACTCGCGCGGCCTGCTCACGCTCTCGCCAGTGCTGCTGATGGGCGCGATCGGCACGGCGATGATCTACCGCCGCGCCCGACGCGCCGAGGCGCTGTGCATCGCCGCGATCTGCGTGTGCTACGTGGGCTACAACTCGGGCTACTACCTGCCCTTCGGAGGCGGGTTCATGGGGCCGCGCTTCCTCACGACGATGCTCCCCTTCCTCGCGCCTGGCATCGCGGTCTGCTTCAAGCGCCTGCCGGGGCCGACGATCGCCCTCGCCGGCGTCTCCATCGCCGCGATCGCGATCGCGGCGGTGACCCACCCGCTCGTCGGCTACGAGAACGAGACCGTCATCTGGGGTCGCCTGCTGATCCATGGCTGCGAAGCCCTCCCGCCTGCCCACTGCGAACACAATCGCTTCCAGCCGACGATCGCGTCCGCGTTCGGCATCGGTCGCGGCTGGAGCGCGATCTGGCCGTTCGTGCTCGCGGCGGGCGGCGCGGTGCTCTTAGCCGTGCGCGCGTCCGCGGCCGGCGCTCTGCGCCCGCGCGCGCTCGCGACGGGCGTTCTCGCGATCGCCGCCTGGGGGCTGTTCGCCGCGCTCGCTCCGACGCTGCTCGGCATCGACCACCAGGGGCTTCTCAGCATCGTCGGGGCGGGCGACCATACGGCGCTCAACCTGAAGCTCCACGACGGCAGCCGCTATCCGCTTCAGACGCTCGTCCCGATCGCCGCGGGAGCCGCGCTCGCGGCGCTCGCGCTCGCGCTCGCGTGGCGGAGGGCGCAGCCGCTGCGCGGCTCGCCGCGTCCGCTCAGTGGCGCGAGATCGTGACCGAGCAGCCCGGCGCGTGGAGCGTGCGGCATAGCGCGACGTAGCCGGCGCGCGGGTGATGACGCGCGTCGGTGAGGCCGGCGTCGAAGCGCGACGAACTCGTCGCGCCGGTCCAGTTGTAGAGGTATACGCGCCGGATCCGCCCAGCTTGCGAGGCCGCGAGGCTCAGCGTGTAGGAGACGACTCGCGCGGCGCGCGAGAGGCCGCTGCCGTTGAGGTTGGTGAAGCCTCCGAATTTGACGATCCCGCCAGTCTCCGTAAGCCACACCTGACCGCCGAGCGCGCGCGTGATTTCGCGCGTGCGCCAGCCTTCGAAGCGGTTGACGTCCGAGTAGTCGTGCAGCCCCCAGATCGTCGGCATGATCGTGCGCAGGCGGCCGATCGCGCGCCTGAATTCGGAGATGTAGGTGAGCGTCGGGGCGATGTTCTGCTGGTCGAGGATGTCGAGGCCGACGACCGTGCAGGTGTTGCAGACGCGGATCAGCGCCTGGTAGTACGCGGCGGCCGCGTTCGCCGACGGGCTCGAGAAGTAGCCCGGCACGTTGCCGCGATTGGCCTCGTCCCAGGACTGGTACTGGCGCACGTACGGGAACAGCTTCACGAATTTCTGCACGTCGCGTTTGTATTGCGCGACGCTCGGGAGCACCGTCGGAGAGTGCTCGGAGTGGTAGAAGGCGACGAGCACCTTGACGTGCTGTTCTTCGGCCGCTGCGATCCACGCGCGCGCTTTCGCGAGCGAGTCGGGGTGGACCGCCGCGTCGTAGGGAGCGATGTAGCGCGCGATCTTCGTGTGCAGCTTCAGCCAATGCGGGTCGGAGAACATCTCGGCTTCCTCGTCGCCGATGCCCGTCATCACCGACGCCACCGTGTGCGCGCGCGGGCGGCCGGCGGCGCAGGCGCTCGCGAGCGGCACCGCCGCCGCCACGAGGGCGAGCAGGAGGGCAAGGAACAGTTGTCGTCGTCGTCGCATCTGGCGTAGAACCGCCGGCGGCGGTCGTTGTTGCTCGCGCGCATATAAAAGTTCGCTCAAGGAAAGGGCGCGCGAGATCTGCTCGATGGTAGTAACTCGTCAGGCGGGCTTCGCTCGTTCGCGCGCGACCGCGCAAGCGAGCGTGCAAAGCCGTCGGTCAGACGGCGGGCGCGAGCGCCGCGGGCGCCCGTAGCCGTCAGACCCCGCGCGCGCACGCCGCGGGCGCCCTTGTCGGGTCAGACGGCCGGCGCGAGCGCCGCGGGCGCCCCGTAGCGCTCGAGCGCCGGCGGCAGGTCGACGGCGCCGTCCTCGCGCTGGCCGTTCTCGAGCAGCGCGATCAGCGTGCGGCCGACCGCGACGGCGGTGCCGTTGAGCGTGTGCGGCGTGCGCGTGCGGCCCTCGAGGCGCGCGCGGATCTCCAGCCGCCGCGCCTGGAAGTCCGTCGTGTTCGAGCAGGAGGTCAGCTCGCGGTAGCGGCCTTCACTCGGAAGCCACACCTCGCAGTCGTACTTCTTCGCCGCCGAGCTCCCGAGGTCGCTCACGGCGATGTTGACCACGCGGTAGGGAAGCCCGAGCTCGGACAGGATCTCCTCCTCGATCGCGAGGATGCGCTCGTGCTCGGACGCCGACTCATCGGGCGCGACGAAGCTGAACATCTCGACCTTGTCGAACTGGTGCACGCGGAAGATCCCACGCGTGTCTTTGCCCGCGGCGCCCGCCTCACGGCGAAAGCACGGCGAGTAGCCCGCGTAGCGCAGCGGCAGGCGCTCGCCGTCGATGATCTCCCCGTCGTGCAACGAGGCGAGCGGGACCTCCGAGGTACCGATCAGGTGCAGCTCGTCCTGGGGAAGCGAGTAGATCTGGTGCTCGGTGTCGGGCAGGAAGCCCGTTCCGTAGAGCGCGCGCTCGCGGACGAGCACCGGCGGGATCACCGGCTCGAAACCGTGCGCGGACAGCTTCTCCAGGGCCCAGCGCACGAGCGCGAGCTCGACCATCACGAGCGCGCCTTTCAGATACGCGAAGCGCGACCCCGACACGACGGCCGCGCGCTCGGTGTCGATCATCGGACCCGCGAGCGCGAGGTGGTCGCGCGGCGCGAACGCCAGCGTCGGCGGCTCGCCGACGACGCGCAGGACCTCGTCCTCGGGCCCCGGGGCGGCGCTCGGATCCGGCAGGTTGGGCAGCTGTGCGAGCGTCGCGTCGAGCGCCTCGTGCGCCGCGCGCGCGGTCTCGGTCAGCTCCTTGACCTGCGCGCTCATCCGCTTGAGCTCCGCGAGCGACGCCTCGACGTCCTCGCCCGCTCGCTTCGCCGCGGCGATCGACTCCGACCGATCGCGCTGGGTCGCGCGCAGCTGCTCGGCCGTGCTCGTCGCGGCGCGCCACTCCTCGTCTCTCGCGAGAACCTCGTCGAGGAGCCCATCGAGGGCAGGGTCGCGCCGCGCGAGCGCCGCGCGCGCGGCCTGCGGGTCGTCCCGAATGAGCTTGAGGTCGAGCATCCTCGCGCTCGGCGACGTCTATTTGGTCGACAGCTTGATGCGCGTCGCGGGCACGTGCTGCGCCTGCCGGCCGGAATACGCCGCGAGGAAGTTCGCGACCGCCTGTGCGTCTTCGCCGAGCACGATGTTCTCGGGCATGATCGCGCCGGAGA
>DATBCA010000249.1:0-3625 GCA_036270715.1 Solirubrobacteraceae bacterium | reverse complement strand
CGAACTCGCGGCCGACCTCGACCAGCTGTTCGAGGTTCTCGATCCGCCCCTCGGCCTCGATCGTACGCTCCGCCTCGAGCGCCTCGAGGTAACCGCTCTGAGCGAGCGTCTGCAGGAGCAGCTCGGCGATCCCGCGCGCGGGCGGCCCCACTGCGTCCTCGCCGCCCGCTGAGTCCTCGGGCGCCATCCCGGCAAACACGCGCAGCTCGGACATCGTGCCCATGAAGCGCTCGAGCGCCTTTGCGGCCGCGCTCGAAAGCCCTGCGATGGCGTGCGGGTCGGACGCGGCCTGCCACACCGAGACGTCCGTCGCGGTGGCGTGCGAGAGCACTCGCGCGAGCGATGTCTGCCCGACGCCGCGCCGCGGCGAGTTGACTACGCGCGTGAAGCTGACGACGTCGAAGGGATTGGCGAGCAGCGCGAGGTAGGCGATCGCGTCCTTGATCTCGGCACGCTCGTAGAACTTTGTGCCGCCGATGACCTGGTAGGCGATCTCGCGGCGCACGAGCGCATCCTCGATCACGCGCGAGGCCGCGTTCGGGCGGTACAGCACCGCGATCTCCGAGCGTGCGGCGCCCTCGTCGACGAGGCGCTCGATCTCGCCGACGACGAAGCGCGCCTCGGCGTGCTCGTCGTCGAGCGCTCGCAGGTGCACGGGCTCACCCTCGCCGCGCTCGCTCCACAGCCGCTTGGCGATCCCGCCGCGGTTGTTCGCGATCACCGCGTTCGCCGCGCGCAGGATCGTGCCGGTCGAGCGGTAGTTCTGCTCGAGCTTGATCACGCGCGCGTCGGGAAAGTGCTCTTGGAAGTCGAGGATGTTGCGAACCTCCGCGCCGCGGAAGCTGTAGATCGACTGCGAGTCGTCGCCGACGACGGCGAGGTTGCGGTGCGCCCCGCCTGGACCGGCGACGTCCGCGCCGGCGCGCAGCGGCGCGTCGGCGACGAGCAGCTGCAGCAGCCTGTACTGCGCGTAGTTGGTGTCCTGGTACTCGTCGACGAGCACGTGACGGAAGGTCGAGCGATAGCGCGCGCGCACGTCGTCGAACAGCTCGAAGAGGTTGACCGCGCGGAACAACAGGTCGTCGAAGTCGAGTGCGTTCATGCGCAGCAGGTCGCGCTCGTAGAGCTCGTACACCTCGGCGAGCATTTCGTTGAACGGCGAGCCCGTCGGGGCGACCGCGTCGCGCAGGTCGGCGGCCGCGCGCAGGCGGTTCTTGGCGGCGGAGATCTGGTTGTGCAGCAGCGCGGGCGTGTAGCGCTTGGGGTCGACGCCGACGGCGTCGGCGCAGCGGCGCACCAGCCGCCGCGAGTCGGCCTGGTCGTAGATGGTGAACTGCCGTGTGTAGCCAAGGCGGTCGGCCTCGGCTCGCAGGATGCGCGCGCACGCCGCGTGGAAGGTCATCAGCCACATGCCGCGCGTGCGCCGCCCGAGCAGCCGTTCGACGCGTCCGCTCATCTCGCGCGCGGCCTTGTTCGTGAACGTGATCGCCAGGATCTCGCTCGGCTGAGCCTGGTCGGTGAAGATGAGGTGCGCGATGCGCTGAGTGAGCACGCGCGTCTTGCCGCTGCCCGCTCCTGCGAGTATCAGCAGCGGACCCTCGCCGTGCATGACGGCTTCGCGCTGGGGCTCGTTGAGCCCCTCGAGGAGCTCGTTCAGGTGATCTGCGTGCGGATTCTCGCCCACTGTTGGAGCATAGAAGCGCGCCCGGAGGCCGAGCCCACGCGCGCGGCGCTGCTCAGCCGCTGCTCAGCCGCCGGCGGGATTCGGGCCCTTGACGGTGCGCAGCGGGCGCACTTCAGCGGGCGGTTTGGCGTCGTCGTCGCTGAGCTCGCTGACCATGCGTTCGAGCGCGCCGATGCGGCTGGAGAGACCCTGGATCGCCTCGGCGATGGGGTCGGGCAGGTGGATCCAGTCGGCGTCCGGGCCCTCGACGCGCCGGCCCTCCACGCGCACGGGATGCCCGGGGTTGCCGACGACGGTGCAGTTCGGAGGCACGTCGGTGATGACGACGCTGTTCGCGCCGATCTTCGCGCCGTGGCCGATCGTGATCGGCCCGAGGAGCTTCGCGCCGGAGCCGATGGTGACGTTGTCCTGGACGGTCGGGTGGCGCTTGCCGGTCGCGAAGCCGGTGCCGCCGAGCGTGACGCCCTGGTAGAGAGTGACATCGTCTCCGATCTCGGCGGTTTCGCCGATGACGACGCCGGCGCCGTGGTCGATGAAGAGCCCCTCGCCGATGCGCGCGGCAGGGTGGATCTCGATCGCGGTGCGCGCGCGGCTGAGCATCGAGATGAGACGCGGGAGCACGGGGACGCCGGAGACGTACAGCGCGTGCGCGACGCGGTGCGCGAGCAGGGCGTGGATGCCCGGCCACGTCGCCAGGATCTCGGCTTGGCCGACGCCGCGCGCCGCGGGATCCCGGTCGCGAGCGGCGACGATGTCCCTGCGCAGCTCTTTCGCGACCCGCGCAGCGGTGCCGATCCCGAGCATGACAACAGCGTAGCGGCGCGCTGGCCGCGCGCGGCAACGTTTACGGCGCGAAGAAGCGCAGCGAGATGTAGCGCTCGCCCGAGTCCGGCATCACGACGACGAGGTGCTTGCCCGCCGACTCCTCGCGCGCGGCCACCTGCAGCGCGGCCCACAGCGCGGCACCGCACGAGATGCCGGCGAGCACGCCCGCGCGTCGCGCGACGAGGCGCGCGGTTGCGATGGCGTCGTCATCGGTGACCGTGATCACCTCGTCGAGCAGCTCGCGGTTGAGGACCGGCGGGACGAAGCCCGCGCCGATGCCCTGGATGCGGTGCGGCCCCATGCACCCTCCGGAGAGCACGGCGGACCCCGTCGGCTCGACGCCGACGATGCGCACGCGCGGATTGCGCTGACGCAGGTATTCACCGGCACCCGTGATCGTCCCGCCGGTGCCGACGCCGGCGACGAGCACGTCGACGCGGCCGTCGAGAGCAGCCTCGATCTCCGGTCCGGTCGTGCGGCGGTGGGCCTCGGGGTTGGCGGGATTGGAGAACTGATCCGGCAGGAACACGTCGTCGTCCTGCGCCATCGCGCGCGCGGCGTCGACGGCCTCGGACATTCCGCCGAGCGACTCGGTGATGTCGACGCGAGCTCCGTACAAGCGCAGCAGGCTCTCGCGCTCGTGGCTCATCCCCTGCGGCAGCGTAAGCACGAGCCGGTAGCCCTTCGCGGCGCACACGAACGCCAGCGCGATGCCCGTGTTGCCGCTGGTGGCCTCGACGATCGTCGTGCGCCCGGGCTCGATTCGCCCTTCGGCCTCGGCGGCCTCGATCATGGCCACGCCGATGCGGTCCTTGACGCTGCCACCCGGATTGAACGCCTCGAGCTTGGCGAACACGCGCACGCCGCGCTCCGCCGCGTCGGTTCCCGCGAGCATGCCGGCGATCTCGATCAGAGGCGTCCTGCCGACAAGCTCCGTAATGTTGATCGGGATTCGGGCCACGCCGGGACAATAGTTGAGCGCGGTTGCACGGCTTGCACGGCTGCGCAAACGCACCCACCGGACGCGGGAGACATGAGCACGACGAACGCGGGTAGGCAGTGAACGAGGAGTCCACGAACCCAGACCGGGTGGAGCTCGTCCGGCGCCTCAACGAG
>DATBCA010000248.1:0-3293 GCA_036270715.1 Solirubrobacteraceae bacterium | reverse complement strand
CGACCCCGGGGCCGGCTTCGATGGCGGCGTGGGGATGGTGCGCATGCAAGCCGCGGCCGACGGCTTCGGCGGCACGGCGCCACTCCTCGGAGGCCTGCTCGCGGTCGCCGGCCGGCTCGGCGCAGACCATGAGGAAGGGTCCGGTGAGGTCGCAGCGGACCTCGCCGGCCTTGGCGACGGCAAACGTGGAGGCGCCCGCGGCGAGCGCCTCGAAGAGATCTTTGACGATGTTGGCGCTGGTGAGGCCCTCGATCAGCTCGGAGCGCTTGATCGCGACGGCGGCGAGCTGTGCGACGGCGCGCGCGAGCTCGGCGTCCTCGCCGCTGAACTTGCGCCCCCGCGGCGAGCCGGCGCACAGCAGCCCGAGCCGTTCATCGCCGGCGGTGAGCGGCGTGACGAGCAGGTCGCCGATCTCGAGCTCGGGCCACAGCGTGGTGGTCGCAGGACCAGCGCCGTTGCGATCGAGCGCGTCGATCAGCAGCGCGACCGTCGACGCGGTCGCGGGCGGCGCGAGGGCGGGGGGGTCCGAGCGCACGAGGTCGATGCTCGAGCCGTCGGAGTGGAGCCGGAACATCTGGCAGAACTCGGCCTCGAGCAGCGCGCGCGTGCCGCGGGTGACGATCAGGCCGAGCTGCGCGGCGTCCGTGGCGGACGCGACTTCGGCGCCGAGCCCGGCGAGGCGCGTGAGCGCGTCGACGCGGCGACGCTCCTGCTGGTAGAGCTGCGCGTTCTCGATCGCGCCGGAGACGAGCGAGGCGATGTGCACGAGCAGCTTGAGGGTGTCCTCGGCGAACTCGTGCGGGGCCTCGGTGTGGAGCACGATGACGCCGAGCGTGTGGCCGGCGCGCGCGAGGATGGGCACGGCGAGCATGGACTGGAAGCGCTCCTCCTCGAGCAGCGGTACGTACTTCATGCGCGGGTCGTCCATGGCGTGATCGCGGATGAATTCGGGCGTGCGATGCCGCGCGACCCAGCCCGTGAGACCCTCGTCGAGCGACAGGCGCACGTTGCCGACGGCGTCGGAGAACACCTGCGAGGCGGCGCGAATCGTGAGCTGCTGGTCCTCGAGCAGATAGATGAAGCAGGCGTGACAGGCGGTGGCTTCGGTGGCGAGGTCGACGATGCCCTGCAGCATCGGCCCGAGCTCGGCCGACGAGGAGACGAGCTTGATGACGCCGTAAAGCGTGTGGTTCTCCTCGCGGAGCCCCGGCGCGTCGGTGGAGATCGTAGACATATGTGCTCAATGAACATGCTAGTCGCGGTGAAGAGGAGGTTGCGGCCATTGCCGGGGCCGGGCGTGCGCGGATATACCTACGGCGGATGGCCGCGCCACCGAACAGCGCCGACGACGTACGAAAGGTCATCAAGGACGCGGGCATCGAGTTCCTGTTCGCGCAGTTCGTCGAAATGCACGGGAAGCCAAACGCGAAGCTCGTGCCGGCACACCACATCGACGACCTTCTGACCGAGGGCGCGGGCTTCGCGGGCTTTGCCGCCGGCGACATCGGACAGGGCCCGCACTCGCCGGACATCATCGCGATGCCCGACTTGAGGTCGATGACGATCCTGCCGTGGCGCCCCAACGTCGCGCGCTTCGCAAGCGACGTGACGGTCGAAGGCGAGGAGTGGCCGTACTGCCCGCGCACGATCCTGCGCAAGGCGCTCGAGCGGGCGGCGTCGCAGGGCTACGAACTGAAGGTCGGCGCGGAGCTCGAGTACTTCCTTCTGCGGCAGGGTGAGGGCGGCAAGCTGGAGCTCGCGGACCCGCGCGACACGCTCGAGCTGCCCTGCTACGACATGCGCGCGCTGACGCGCAATCTCGACTTCGTGATGGAGGTAGCGAACGCGGTTACGGGGCTCGGATGGGACAACTACGCGACCGACCACGAGGACGCGAACGGGCAGTTCGAGCAGAACTTCGACTTCGCCGACGCGCTGACGACGTGCGATCGCGCTGTGTTCTTCCGCTACATGGTCGAGTCGCTCGCGCAGGAGCGCGGACTGATCGCGACGTTCATGCCGAAGCCGTTCGCGCACCTGACGGGCAACGGCTGCCACTTCCACGTGAGCGTGTGGCGCGACGGCGTGAACCTGTTCGAGCGCGATCCCGCGGAGGATCCGCGCGGGCTCGGCCTCTCAGAGCTCGCGTACAACTTCCTCGGCGGACTGAAGGCGCACGCGAAGGCGTACATCGCGGTGACGGCGCCGACGGTGAACTCGTACAAGCGCCTCGCGGTCGGCGCGCCGACGAGCGGCGCGACGTGGGCGCCGGCGTACGTGAGCTACGGGTACAACAACCGCACGCAGATGCTGCGCATACCCGCGCCCGGGCGAATCGAGGACCGCACGGTCGACGGCTCGTGCAACCCGTACCTGGCGGCGACGGCGATGCTCGCGGCGGGGCTCGACGGGATCGAGCGCGGCCTCGATCCGGGCGATCCGAACGCGGCGAACCTGTACACGCTCGGCGACGCGGAGCTCGCGGCGGCGGGCATCGAGCTGCTCCCCTCCAATCTCCTCGACGCGACGCGCGAGCTCGAGCGCTGCGACGTCCTGCGCGAGGCGCTCGGCAAGACGCAGGACGGCGACTACATCGACTACTACGTCAAGGTGAAGCGCCGCGAAGTGCAGGCCGCGCACGAGCAGATCACGCCGTGGGAGCTCGAGCGCTACCTGCAGCTGTTCTAGCGCGAGAGCCGGGAGAGGATTGGATGGGGCCGCGTTGCGGCGGCCGTGAGGGATCGCACGGTGGCGGGCCGGCGTGCGTCGAGGTGAGTCGCGAGCGCGATGAACACCTGGGCGGTCGTGAGCGCATCGCCGAGCGCATCGTGGGGATCGTGCACCGGGAGGCCGAGCGCACGCGCGAGCTCGCTGAGCGACATATGCCAGCCCGTCGGGCGATCGTCCGGAGCACTCCACGCGTGCGAGAGAACGCTTGTGTCGATGATTGGCCCGCGCAGCCTCAGCCCCTGGCGGCGCAGGGCGGGCGTGAGGAACGCGCGCTCGACCGCGGCGACGTGAAACACGGGGATCCTTCCGGCCATGGCGGCGAGCAGCGGGTCGATCGCGCGCTCGAGCGTCGGCGCGTCGGCGAGGTCGATGGCGCGGAGCCCGTGGACGCGGATCGCGGCGTCGCCGATCGAGCCGGTGGGGCGCACGCGGCCGTGGACGGCGCCGCCGAGCTGCACGCGCCCGTCCTCGATTGCGACGGCACCGAAGGAGACGATCTCGTCGCGGCGCGGGTCGAGGCCGGTGAGCTCGAGGTCGACGGCGCAGTAGCGGGCGTCGCGCCA
>DATBCA010000247.1:0-4160 GCA_036270715.1 Solirubrobacteraceae bacterium | reverse complement strand
CGTGCGCCGGGTGCCGGCGCTCGTGCGCGCGCTGCACCCCGACGGCGGCCTGTGGATCGCGTGGCCGCGGCGGGCCGCCGGCCACATCAGCGACATCGCGGAGAACGACCTCCGTGCGATCCTGTTGCCAACGGGCCTCGTCGACACGAAGGTGGCGGCGCTCGACGACGACTGGTCCGGCCTACGGTTCGTCTGGCGCAAGGAGTTGCGCGCGAGCGCGCGTGAGCGCGCGCGGCGGCGCTAGCGTGAGAATTGTCCCCATGCCCGGCACGAACGGCACACGCTTGCGCGCCGGCCTGAGATCGGCGCAGGCGCCGACGAATGAGGAGGCCGCGGCGATCGTCGCGGCGCTCGAACGCTTCATGCGCGCGACCGCGCCTCCGCCCGCGCCACCGGCCCCCGATGCCCCCGATCCCTGGTCGCGAGCGGCGATCCTCGAAGGCCTCGAGCGCGGCGGGCAGGCAGAGCTGCGCGACCCGTGGGCGACCGGCTGAACCGCGTTGGCCACCTCCGCCCCGCGCGCACGTACGCGGGCGCGCACGCGCGCGGCGGTCCGCTCGAGAAAGTCTCAACGGCCCCCCCTCGAGACGCTCAAACGGCCCCTCAGCGGCGATTCCTCGCCGCCCCTGGATAAACCCCTGAAAGTCGCTAGGCTTTAGGGCTATCCGCTACGCCACCATCGCGCCCGTCGACCCCCCGCGCCCAGGCGGGGATGAGGAGGATCTGAAGTGGAGCCAGTTTCCATCCCCGCGGCACGCGGGACGCTAGAGGACCCGGAGGTACTCCAGAACGTTCCGGGGCACGTGATCCCGATCCTCGAGCGCGAGTTCGACGACTTCAAGACGGAGTCGACGAAGTTCCTCGCGGGCGACACGCCGGAAGACGAGTTCATCAAGTTCCGCCTCAAGCAGGGCGTGTACGGGCAGCGCCAGGCGGACGTGCAGATGATTCGCGTGAAGCTGCCGTTCGGAGGGATCACGCCGGAGCAGATGGAGAAGTTCGCGGACGTGATCGAGAAGTACGTGCCGCTTGGAAAGGGCCACATCACGACGCGCCAGAACGTGCAGATGCACCACGTGCCGCTGCCCGACGCCGAGAAGCTGATCCGCGAGATCGGCGAGGTCGGGCTCTCCAGTCGCGAGGGCTGCGGCAACACGATGCGCAACGTGACGGGCGACCCGTGGGCGGGCGTGGCGAGGGACGAGCTCTTCGATCTCACGCCGTACGCGGGGGCGTACGTGCGCTACTTCGTGCGCCACCCGACGACGCAGGCGATGCCGCGCAAGGTCAAGACGGCGTTCGACGCCAGCGCCGCAGGGCGCGCGATCGCGGAAATCCACGACATCGCGTTCCGCGCGCGCATCCGCGAGATCGACGGGCGCGGCGCGGTTCGCGGCGCGCAGATGCTCGTGGGCGGCGGCACGTCGATCATGCCGCGCACGGCGCCGGTGCTGTACGAGTTCCTCGAGCTCGACAACGGCGACTACCTCAAGGTGACGGAGGCCGTGATGCGCGTGTTCGACCGCCAGGAGTGGCTGCGCGCGAACCGCGCGCGGGCGCGCATCAAGGTGTTCGTCGACAAGTACGGGATCGACGAGCTGCGCCGGCAGGTCGAGGAGGAGCTCGAAGGCGAGTGGGTGCGCGAACGCGACTTCTCGGTCGAGCGGCGCCTGTTCGTCGACGACGAGCGCGAGTCCGCGCCGGCGCCGCGCGAGAGCTACGCATCGCCGAACGGCGACGTCTCGGACTTCGAGCGCTTCCGCGCCGCGAACGTGGCCGAGCAGAGGCAGGAGGGCTACGTGGCGGTCGAGGTGAAGATCACGCGCGGCGACCTCACCCCCGAGCAGCTGCGCGGCCTCGCGAACATCACGCGCGACTACGCGGGCGGCTATGCGCGCTCGACGGTGCAGCAGAACCTGGTGCTTCGCTGGGTTCGCGAGGAGAGCCTCTACGAGGTCTGGCGCGCGCTGTCAGATCTCGGGCTCGGCGACGCGGGCACGCGCGAGATCTCCGACGTCGTCTCGTGCCCGGGGACCGACTCGTGCAAGCTCGGCATCACCAGCTCGATGGGCCTCAACCAGGCGGTCCAGGAGCGGGTCGAAGCGATGGACATCGGCGACGAGCTCACGCGCAAGATCCACATCAAGATGAGCGGCTGCCCGAACGGCTGCGCGCAGCACCACGTCGCGGACATCGGCTTCTACGGCGCGTCGATCAAAGTCGGGGAGCACACGATCCCTGCGTACATCCCCCACGTCGGCGGCCGCTACGAAGACGGCCCGGTGGCATTCGGCGAGCGCCTGAAGCTGCGCCTTCCCGCCAAGCGCGTGCCCGAGGCGATCGAGCGCTGGATCCGCCACTACGAGGCGAACCGCGGCGACGGCGAGGAGTGGGGCGCGTTCGCGAGCCGCGTGGGCACGGGCAAGCTCGAGGAGCTCGTAAAGGATCTGTCGATGCCCGTCGACTTCAACCTGGAGTCGATGAACCAGTTCATCGACTGGAACCGCAGCGCGCCGTTCGTGGTCGAACGCGGCGAGGGCGAGTGCGCCGTCTAAGCGTGAGGTGATGCGAACATGAGCCGAGGAGACGACAAGACGAAATGCCGCCGCTAGACACGCACACACGGATGACTACTTCCGCGCTCGACCCCGCCCTCAGCCTCACGCACACGCTGCGCGAGGCGGCACGCCACGGCGAGCGCGCGGTGCTGCTGTGCTCGTTCCAGAAGGAGGAGTCGGTGCTCCTCGACGAGCTCCTGCGACTCGATCAGGGGACGGGCGAGGCGGTGCGCATCGTGACGATCGACACGGGCGTGCTGTTCAAGCAGACGCTCGAGACGTGGCGTGCGTTCGAGGAGCGATTCGGCGTGAAGATCGAGGTGCAGGACGCGAGCAACCCGAAGGCCCCGTGGACGGGCTCGGAGCACTGCTGCTCGGCGGCGAAGGTCGCGGCTCTGGGCGCCGCGCTCGTGGGAGCGCACGCTTGGATAACGGGCATCCGCCGCGAGCAGGGGCCCACGCGCGCGAACGCGCAGCCGATCGAACGCGACGACACGCGCGGACTGTGGAAGTACAACCCGCTCGCGCACTGGACCGACAAGGACCTGTGGCGGCGGATCGCCGAGCGCGACCTCCCGTACAACCCGCTCCACGACCAGGGCTACGAGTCGATCGGGTGCGCGACGTGCACGCTCCCCGGCGCCGGCCGCGAGGGACGCTGGGCGGGAACCGACAAGACCGAGTGCGGGCTGCACGTCGAGCCGCTCGGCTGAGCGGAGCCATGAGCACCGAAGTCCGCCCACAGCTCAGCCACCTGCGGGCGCTCGAGTCTGAGGCGATCCACGTGATGCGCGAGGTCGCCGCCGAATTCGAGCGTCCGGTGCTGCTGTTCAGCGGCGGCAAGGACTCGATCGTGCTCCTGCGCCTCGCGGAGAAGGCGTTCCGCCCCGCGGGATTCCCGTTCCCGATCATGCACGTCGACACCGGCCACAACTTCCCGGAGGTGATCGAGTTCCGCGACCGTCTCGTCGCCGAGCTCGGCGAGCGGCTGATCGTGGCGAGCGTGCAGGACTCGATCGACAATGGCAGGGTCGTCGAGGAGACGGGCCCGCGCGCGTCGCGCAACCAGCTGCAGACGGTCACGCTGCTCGACGCGATCGCGGAGCACGGGTTCGACGCCGCCTTCGGCGGCGCTCGCCGCGACGAGGAGCGAGCTCGCGCGAAGGAGCGCGTGCTGTCCTTCCGCGACGCGTTCGGACAGTGGGACCCCAAGAGCCAGCGCCCGGAGCTGTGGAACCTCTACAACGGGCGCATCCACAAGGGCGAGCACGTGCGTGTGTTCCCGATCTCGAACTGGACGGAGCTCGACGTGTGGGAGTACATCGACGCCGAGGGTCTCGAGGTTCCCTCGATCTACTTCGCGCACGAGCGCCAGGTGTTCCGCCGCGACGGAATGCTCTACGCGTGGCACGACAGCGCGCAGCTGATCGACGACGAGGAGCTGATCACCGAGACCGTGCGCTACCGCACGGTCGGCGACATGAGCTGCACCGGGGGCGTGCGCTCGCAGGCGCGCACGATCGAAGAGGTCGTTCTCGAGATCGCCGGCACGCGCATCACCGAGCGCGGCGAGACGCGCGCCGACGACAAGGTCTCGGAGGC
>DATBCA010000246.1:0-3562 GCA_036270715.1 Solirubrobacteraceae bacterium | reverse complement strand
CAGCGATCGCGCCGCCCGCCCGCGAAGCGCGCTCGCCCTGCCGCCGCGCCACGAGGCGCGCTCGCCCTGCCGCCGCCCCTATGCCCCGCGCGGGCGCTTGTCGATGTCGCGGTGCGCGACCGCGACCTCGATCCCCTCGTGCCCGCGATAGCGCTCCGCGAGGTGCTCGGCGATCGCCACCGAGCGGTGGCGTCCGCCGGTGCAGCCGATCGCGATCACCAGGTGCGCCTTGCCCTCGGAGACGTACTGCGGGAGCAGGAAGTCGAGCAGCGGGAAGAGCCGTTCGTACAGCTCGCCCAGGCGACCGTCGCGCGCGATGTACTCGACCACCGGCTCGTCCAGCCCCGTCAGGTCGCGCAGGTCGGACTCGTAGTGGGGGTTCGCGAGGAAGCGCACGTCCAGCGCGACGTCCTCCTCGCGCGGCGGCCCGTGCTTGAAGCCGAAGCTCATGAACGTCAGCGCCATCTTCGTGGTCGCGGTGTGCGGGAGGAACTCTTCCGCGATCTTCCCGCGCAGCGCCGCCGCCGACATGCCGGTCGTGTCGATCACCATGTCCGCGCGCTCGCGCAGCGGCGCCAGCAGCGCGCGCTCGCGCGCGATCCCCGCGGCGACGCTCCCCTCGGGGGCGAGCGGGTGGCGCCTGCGTGTCTCCTTGTAGCGCGTCACGAGCGTCTGCTCGTCGGCCTCGAGGAACAGCACGTGGTGGCTCACGCCGAGCGCGTCGAGGTCGTCGACGACCGCGCGCAGCGCCTCGAAGTACACGCCTCCGCGGACGTCCGAGACGACCGCTGCGCGCTCGACCTTCGAGCCCCCCTGCGCGAACACCTCGACGAGCGAGCGGATCAGCTCCGGCGGGAGGTTGTCGACGCAGAAGTAGCCTGCGTCCTCGAACACGTTCATCGCCGTCGACTTGCCCGCACCCGAGAACCCCGTGATCACCACGATGTGCTCGAGGCGCGTCTCGAGCGCCGGCGATGACTCGTGCTCGCGACGCTCCGGGCCCCCGCGCCGCGGCCGCAGTGGTCGAATCACCGCCATCTCTTACCTATTGTGCCCGCATTTGCGGACGATCCTGTGACTTTCGCGGCAAGCCCCGGAGCAGATCACGCCGGCACGCTCGCGACAGCGAGCCTCCCATCCTCAGCCCGCCCGGTGCAGATGGCCGTGGAGCTCGCGCGCGACCTTGGCCGGAAGCCCGGGGACCGCCTGGAGCTCCTCGCGCGAGGCCGCGACGACCGCGTCGGGCGATCCGAAGTGGGCGAGCAGCGCGCGCTTGCGCGCCGGACCGACGCCCGGCAGTTCGTCGAGCAGCGAGCGCGTCATCGCGAGGTCGCGCCGCGTGCGGTGGTGCGTGATCGCGAACCGGTGCGCCTCGTCGCGCACGCGCTGCAGCAGCTGCAGCTCGGGCGTCGAGTGATCGAGCACGATCGGCGTCCGCGCTCCCGGCACGAACAGCTCCTCGATCCGCTTCGCGAGCGACACCACCGCGACGCCGCGCTCGCGGAAGGCGCGCAGCGCCGCCACACCCGCCGACAGCTGCCCCCTGCCGCCGTCGATCACCACGAGGTTCGGCAGCGACGCGAAGCTCGCGTCGTACGCCGGGTCGTGCGGCGAGTAGTCCGCCTGGCGCTCCCACTGCGAAAGGCGCCGCGAGAGCACCTCGGCCATCGCCGCGTAATCGTCCGGCGAGCCCTCGACGCCCCGAATCGTGAAGCGCCGGTAGTCTGATTTCTTCGGCGCCGCCCCCTCGAACACGACCATCGAGGCCACCGTGTGCGTGCCGCCGAGGTTCGAGACGTCGAAGCACTCGATCCGCACGGGCGGGACGTCCAGCGACAGCGCCTGCTGCAGACCCTCGAGCGCCTCCGCGCGCTGCGAGCGGCGCCGCTCCGAGCGCAGCTTCTCGGTCTCGAGCGCGAGACCCGCGTTGCGCTCCGCGAGCTCGAAGATCCGCCGCTTCTCGCCGCGCTCGGCCGCGCGCAGCTCGACCGGGCCGCCACGGCGGCTCGCCAGCGCCTCCGCCAGCGCGCCGCGCCGCGCGACCTCGCGGTCGACGAGGATCAGCGAGCAGATCGACGCGTGTCCCGCGTAGTACTGCAACATGAACTCCTCCGCCACCTCAGCCGCGTCGCGCTCGGTCTCGTTCGAGAGGTAGAACGATTGGCGGTCCGAGAGGACCCCGTCGCGCACCTGCAGCACCTGGGCGTTCGCGTCGCGTGCCTGGACCGCCACCGCCACCGCGTCGAACGTCCCCGCCGACTCGCTCGCCACGCGCCGGCGCTCCATCAGCGACTGCACGGCCCGCAGGCGGTTGCGCTCGATCGTCGCCTGCTCGAAGCGCTCCTCCTCCGCCGCGCGGTGCATCCGCTCTTCGAGCTCGTACGCGATCGCCTTGAAGCGGCCCGACAGGAAGTCGATCACGCCGTCGATGCTCGCGCGGTAGTCCTCCTTGGAGACGTACCCCACGCACGGCGCCTCGCAGCGCTTGATGTAGTAGTCGAGGCACGGGCTCCCGCTGCGCCGTCCGGGCTCCGGGCCGGTGCACGAACGGAACATGAACACCTTCGCGAGCACGTCGAGCGTGCCGCGCACCCGCTTGGCGTTCGAGTACGGCCCGAAGTACAGCCGCCCGGGCCTGTGTCGCTCGCGCGTGAAGTACGCGCGCGGGTAGTCCTCGTCGAGCGAGATCGCGATGAACGGATACGACTTGTCGTCGCGCAGGCGGATGTTGAAGCGGGGGCGGTACTGCTTGATGAAGCCCTGCTCCGCCAGCAGCGCCTCGGCCTCCGAGGCGACGACCACGAACTCGATCCGCGCCACGCTCGCGACCATCTCCTCGTGCCCCGGACTGCTGCGCACGAGCGCTTTCGAGAAGTGCGACGCCACGCGCTTGCGGATCGACTTCGCCTTTCCGACGTACACGACGCGGTCCTCTGCGTCGCGGAACAGGTACACCCCCGGCTGGTCTGGCAGCGCGCGGCGCTGCTCCTCGAGGCCGTTCAATACGAGCGCCACCGGCGGTACACCGCGATCAGCGAATACACCACGCCGCCCGCCGCGATGAACCACACCAGCTCGCCGACCCCCGTTTCCCACATCCGGATCTTCGCCAGCGCCAGCAGCATCGCTCCCGCCAGCGCGCCGTAGAAGAGCGCGCGGTAGCCGTCGCCGAGGCCGTGGATCGCCACGCGCCGTTCGCGGTAGAAGCGCAGGCCGAGGTAGCCGATCGCGACCGCAAACAGCACCTGCAGCACCGCTTCGACCGTCCATGAAGCCTGGTCCCCGCCGGGCAGCAGGAAGATCGCAGCCGCGACCAGCGCGACGATCGCGATGTTCCTTGCCGTCTTCGCCCGGTCCATTTCGCACCCCAGTCTAGGCCTCCGAGGCGGATCGATTGGTGGTCGCCAGCGGAGGATGCGGGGCCCGTCCCGTCACGGGACGGGCGCGCAGTCCGCAGCCGGCAGGATCAGTCGGAGAGCGCCTCGAGCTCTGCGAACGCCGACTCCACGGCGCGGCGCGCCGCCGTATGGCGGGCCTGCGACTTCGCCGACTCGTACGGCGT
>DATBCA010000245.1:0-1707 GCA_036270715.1 Solirubrobacteraceae bacterium | reverse complement strand
ACCCCTGCGAGCCGACGCGGCCGGCCTCGCTTGCGACGTTGACGATCGCGCCGCCGCGGCGCTCCTGCATGCCGGGAAGGACGGCATGGGTGACGGCGAGCACGCCGCGCAGGTTGACGCCGAGGACGAAGTCCCAGAGCTCCTCGTCGGTGTGCACGAAGTACGAGAAGCGGTCGGTGCCGGCGTTGTTCACGAGCACATCGATCTCGCCGAGCTCGCCGACGACCTGCGCGACACCGGCACGCACGGACTCGGCGTCGGCGACGTCGAGCGCGCAGCTGAACCCGTCGAGCTCGCGCGCGACCTCGCGCGCGCCGTCCTCGTTGATATCGACGACGCCGACCCGCGCTCCCTCGGCCGCGAGACGGCGCGCGGTCGCCGCGCCGATGCCGGACGCGCCGCCGGTGACGAGCGCGGTCCTTCCGCTGAGGCTCACACGTCGAAGCCTATACTCGGCCGCCGTGCCCCCCTCGGACTCCTCCAGGCCCGTCGCGGTGATCGGGGCGTCGGGCGCACTCGGGTTCGGGCTCGCGCTGCGGTTCGCGAGGGCGGGAGTGGCGGTGGCGATCGGCTCGCGCGATCTGGACCGCGCGGAGGAAACGGCCGCACGCGCGCAGGAGCGCGTCGCCGATGGGACGTTCGAAGCGTTCGACAACGCGGGCGCGGCGCGCGCGGCGGACGTGGTGATCCTGAGCGTGCCCTTCCGCAACCAGTCGGAGACGCTCGCGAACCTGGCCGAGGCGCTCTCGCCGGGCAAGCTGCTGATCGACGCGACGGTGCCGCTGGCGGCGGCGGTGAGCGGCAAGGCGACGCGGATGCTCGGCGTGTGGCAGGGCTCGGCGGCGGAGCAGGCGCTCGAGATGGCGCCGGACGGCGTACGCGTGGTCGCTGGCCTGCACACGGTGAGCGCGGCGTCGCTCGCGGACCTCGAGCACCCGCTCCAGCAGGACGTTCTCCTGTGCGGCGACTCGCGCGAGGACAAGGCGCAGGCGGCGCAGCTGATCGAGCGAATCGACGGCCTGCGCTGCGTCGACTGCGGGCGCCTCGAGATGGCACGCATCGCCGAGTCGCTGACGGCGCTGCTGATCGCGGTGAACTCGCGCTACAAGGTCCACGCCGGCATCCGCTTCACGGACCTCGGCGCGAACCTGTGGGAGTGAGCGCGCGCGTCGTCGTGCTCGCCGGCGGCACCGGCGGCGCGAAGCTCGCGCGCGGGATGATCGACGCGGTCGAGCCGGAGCTCGTGACGGTGATCGCGAACACGGGCGACGACATCGAGATCTACGGAGCGCACGTCTCACCCGACCCGGACCTCGTGAGCTTCTGGCTCGCGGACGCGATCGACGCGCGCGGCTGGGGGCTGAGCGGCGACACGTTCGCGGTCATGGACGCGCTGCGCGAGCTCGGCTTGGAGGTGTGGTTCAACCTCGGCGATCGCGACCTGGCGTGGTGCATCGAGCGAGCGCGGCTGATCGGCGAGGGCCACTCCCCCACCTCGGCGATCGCGCGCCTCGCCGCGGCGATCGGCGTACGCGCGCGCGTGCTGCCGATGTGCGACGAGCCGGTGCGGACGTTCATCCGCTCGGGCGACGTCGAGCACGCGTTCCAGGAGTTCATGATCCGCGAGCGCGCGAGCGCGCCGATCGACGCGATCGAGCTGCGCGGGATCGAGCGCGCGCGGCCGCCCGCGGAGGTGCTCGAAGCGAT
>DATBCA010000244.1:0-4245 GCA_036270715.1 Solirubrobacteraceae bacterium | reverse complement strand
CACCCGTCGTCGTTTCCCTGCACGAGCGCGAACACGAGCAGGAACAGCGAGCCTGAGAACGTGAACAGGCCGAGCCAGTCGACGCCGGTGGCGTCCGGGTCACGCGACTCGGCGACCTGCGTCATCGTGAGGATCACCGCGCCGACCCCGATGGGGACGTTTATGAAGAAGATCCATTCCCAGCTGATCGCGGAAGTGATGAGTCCGCCGACGACCGGCCCGACGGCGACAGCCGCGCCGATGACGCCGCCGTAGACGCCGAACGCGATGCCGCGCTCGCTGCCGTGAAATGCCTGCGCGATGAGCGCGAGCGATGTGGCGAACATCATCGCGCCGCCGATGCCCTGCACGGCGCGCGCGAGGTTGAGCGCGAGCGGCGAGGACGACAGCCCGCACGCGGCCGAGGAGGCGGTGAAGATGACGAGGCCCGTGACGAAGACGCGGCGCCGGCCCAGCAGGTCGGCGAGCGCGCCGCCCGTCAGCAGGAACGCGGCGAGCGTGAGCGCGTAGGCGTTGACGACCCACTGCAGGTCGCGGAAGCTCGAGTGCAGCGAGCGCTGGATCGCGGGCAGCGCGACGTTGACGACGGTGATGTCGAGCAGGAGCATGAACATCGCGACCGAGACGGCGATCAGCGTCCACCACTTGCGTTCCATCGCCGCTCGCCCCCCGACGGCCGTCTACGCCTGCGCGTCCGTGCCGAGCTGGCGCGTGAGGAAGGGGACGATCTCGGCCCACAGCCTCGCCGCGGGCTCCGGGCGGTAGGTCGGGCGGTAGTCGGCGAAGAAGGCGTGCCCGGCGCCCTCGTATACGTCGACTTTCACCGGCTGGCCGCTTTCGCCCGCGCGTGTGAGCAGCTGGTCGCCGATGGCCGGTGAGGGGTTGTGGTCCTCCGCGCCGATCGCCGCGAGCAGCGGACATTTGAGCTGCGTCGCGAGCTCGAGCGGCGGCGTCGGCCGGAACGGCGTTGAGACGTCGTCGAGCGTCGCTCTGTCGATGAAACCGCCCCAGCAGTCGACCGCCGCGTCGAGGCGGTCGCTGGCGCACGCGAACAGCAGCGTGTAGCGCCCGCCCATGCAGAAGCCGACGCAGCCGACGCGCCCGCTGCAGTCCTCGCGGGCGCGCAGGAAGTCCGCGGCTCCCACGAGGTCTGCGAGGACTATCTCGTCGGGCATCGAGAACAGCCGCGCCATAAGGGCCTGAACGTCGTCCATCGGCGGCGGCCCGCCCTCGCGCGTGTACAGGTCGACGCCGAGGCTCAGGTACCCGAGTGCGGCGAAGCGATTGCAGAGATCCCTGATGTGGTCCCCGAGCCCGCCGGCCTCGTGGATCACGATCATCGCGGGCAGCGCTTGCGCCGCCGCTGCGGCGGGCCGAGCGAGGTAGCCGTTGACCGGCGTGCCGCCGGCGCCGGGATATTGGAGGTCCTCCGCGCGCACCGCGGTCGGGTCGCGGAGCGCTCCGGGGACGCCCTCAGGACTCGCTTTTACCTCGACCTCTGGCATGGACCCTCCGTTTCTCGAGCTTGAGCTCCACGCGGCTGGCGCGAGCCACGTGCATGCTGCCACGCGCGCGCGCGGATCACGATGACAGCGCGTCGGCAGGCGCCGGCGGGAACGTGCCACCGGCGTTGGCGTCGAGCTCGCGGATCTTCCGGCGCACGCGCTTACGTCTGTCGTCGAGCTCGCGATGGAGCTTCTCGAGCTCCTCTGCGCGATGGAGCACGAGCGCGAGCTGTCGGTCGAGGTGGCCGAGCGCCTCGGCGAGGAGCTCACGGCGCCGGGCGGGATCGACGTCCTCGCGGCGCAGCTGAGCGCGCACCTCCGCGCGCGCCTCCTCGGCGGCGAGCAGCGTGCCGAGCTCGCCGAGCGAGACGCCGAGCAGGTCTTTGAGCCGCATCAGCTCGCGCAGGCGTTCGACGTCGGCGGCGGTGTACACGCGGTGCGAGCGCGACGGCCGCTGCGCGGCGGCGGGCAGCAGCCCCATCTCTTCGTAGTAGCGGATGGTGCGCGTGGTCGTGCCGGCGAGGCGCGCGAGGTCGCCGATGCGAAGGCTCTGGTCGGGCGGGATGTCCGCGTCTTGGGGCATCGTGTGATTCACGGCGTGGTGGCGACGACCGCCTTCGCGCGCGGCTCGGCGCTGTCCTCGCGGCGGTGCCGCGGGCGCAGGAGGCACACGCCGGCGCCGATGAACGAGGTGCCGGCGAGGACGAGCAGCGCGATGTGCATGTTGTCGATGAACGGCGCGAGCTTGTGCGCCGAGAGCCCCTTGGTGAGTCCCGAGAAGACGGCGAAGAGAGTCGGCTTGGGGACGGCCGAGGTGACGATCGCGAGCACGAACGCAATTGAGAGGACGGCGCCGGTGTTCTGAAGCAGCGTGCGCGCGCCCGCGGCGATGCCGCGCCGGTAAGCGGGCACCGTGCCCATCATGGCGGCGGTGTTCGGGCTGTTGAACATGCCCGAGCCGGAGCCGACGACGAACAGCAAGAGGCCGCTCTGCCAGTAGGGGGTGTGAACGCCGAGCGAGGTCATGCCGGCCAGGCCGGCCGCCGTGACGACCATCCCGAGCGCGGCGAGCGTGCGCGATCCGTGGCGGTCGGCGTAGATGCCGGCGAGCGGTGAGAAGACGAGCATTCCGACAGCTAGGGGGATGAGCTTGATGCCGGCTTCGATCGCGGAGTTGCTCTGCGCGCCCTGGTAGTAGAAGACGAACAGGAACATGAGCGCGAAGCGCGCCAGCCCGTTGATGAAGGCGGCGGCGGTCGCGGCGGCGAAGAGCCGGTTGTCTAACAGCGTGAGGTCAAGCATCGGCGCGCGCGAGCGCCGCTCGACGGCGATCCACGCCGGCAGCATGATCACGGCGGTGATGAGCGACGCGATCACGACCGGGTCGCGCCAGCCGGAGAGGCCGCCGCGGGAGACGCCGAGCACGAGGCCGGTGAGGCCGAGCACGAACGCGGTGGTGCCGAGCACGTCGTAGCCGCGCACGGCGTCGGGCACGGCGAGCTCACGCAGGACGAATGCGCCCCAGGCGGCGCCGGCGAGCGCGAGCGGGACGTTGAACCAGAACACCCACTGCCACGCGATGGCGACGAGCGCGCCGCCGAGGACGGGCCCGAGGACGAGTCCGACGGCGGCGACCATCGTATTGGCGCCCATCGCGAGCCCGAGCTGCTCCTTGGGGAACGCGTCGGTGACGAGCGCGGCGGCGTTGGCGAACAGGAACGCGGAGCCGATGCCCTGGAGGATCCGCCACAGGATCAGCACGGTGCCGTCGGTGGAGAAGCCCGCGCCGAGCGAGGCGAGCGCGAACACGAGAAAGCCGCCGACGTACGCGCGCTTGCGCCCGAACAGGTCGCTGAGGCGCCCGGCGAAGAGCACGAGGACGGTCGCGGCGATGAGGTAGGCGAGGATCACCCAAACGAGCGCGAGCAGGCTGGTGTGCAGCGCGCGCTCGAGGTGGGGGAGGGCGATGATGAGCGTGCCCGAGTTGGTGGCGGCGAGCAGCATGCCGAGGCTCGTGCACGACAGCGCCCACCACTTGTAGTCCGCGTCGCCGGCCTCGACGCCGAAGCGCGACCTCGCGAGGGTCCCGCTCTGCGCGCTCATGCGCTCCTCTGCAAACTTGACGTGAACGTGAAGATCACGATAGCACGCGATTCCAGAGGGCTCGCCGGACCCGGAGGGTCCGGCTCGCGATCGGGTCGCGCGCGACGTCGCCGAGGGGTGCCGCAGTGGCCTCGCGAGAGTGCTAGAACGACCAGAGATGGCGGAGCGCAAAGTGCAGAAGTCGGACGCGGAGTGGCGCGAGGAGCTGACTCCGGAGCAATACGAGATCCTGCGCACGGCGGGCACGGAGCCGCCGTTCACGGGCGAGTACGTCTACAACAAGGAGTCCGGCGACTACCGCTGCGCGGCGTGCGGCGCGATGCTGTTCTCGGCCGGCAGCAAGTTCGACTCGGGCACGGGCTGGCCGAGCTTCACCGAGCCGGCGGTCGCGGAAGCGGTCGAACTGCGCCCCGACAACAGTCTCTTCATGCGCCGCACGGAGGTCATCTGCCGCACTTGCGGCGGTCACCTGGGGCACGTGTTCGACGACGGCCCGGGGCCGACGCACGAGCGCTACTGCATCAACTCGGGGGCGCTGAACTTCATGCCCGAGCGCTCGGCGGAGCCGGAGACGGGCGCGGCCGAGCCGGCCGACGCGGCGAACCCGGCGGGCTGAGGTCGAGCCGGCAGGCGCGCG
>DATBCA010000243.1:0-1656 GCA_036270715.1 Solirubrobacteraceae bacterium | reverse complement strand
GTCGCGGCGTCCGCATGCGCTCGGAGTGAGGCGTCCTCGCTCAGGGGGAACAGCTGTGTCTTGTCTGTAGAGCTCCGCCGCAAACTCGCCCACGGGATTACCCGACGCCGCTTAGCGGCCGCGCCTCCGCCTAATTGATGTGCATCCCCGAGATCGCTCGGGAGATGACGAGCTGTTGGATCTCGGCGGTCCCCTCGAAGATGTCGTAGATCTTCGCGTCGCGGTGCCAGCGCTCGACGGGGAACTCGCGCGTGTAGCCGTTGCCCCCGAGGATCTGGATCGCGCGCTCGGTCACCCACACCGCGACCTCGCCGGCCTTGAGCTTCGACATCGAGCCCTCGGCATTTTCGAACGTGTGGCCATTGCGCCCCATCCACGACGCGCGCCACACGAGCAGCCGCGCGGCGTCGATCTCGAGCTTCATGCGCGCGAGCGTGAACGCGATCGCCTGGTTCTCGATGATCTTGCGCCCGAACTGCTCGCGCTCCTTGGCGTACTCGAGCGCGTACTCGTAGGCCGCGCGGGCGATCCCGAGAGCCTGCGCGCCGACCGTCGGGCGCGAGGCCTCGAACGTCGCCATTGCCGCCTGCGCCTTCGCTTTCTTGCCCTCGCGAACCCGCGCGAGGCGCTCGTCGAGCCGCTCCTTGCCCCCGAGCACGTAGCCGGCGGGCACGCGGCAGTCATCGAGGAACACGTCGGCCGTGTGCGACGCGCGCAGGCCGTGCTTTTTGACCTTCGTGCCCTGCGTGATGCCCTTGGCTTCGCTCATCGGCACCACGAACGCGGCGTGGCCGCGCGCGCCGAGCTTGCGGTCGACCGTCGCGATCACGACGTGCACGTCGGAGATGCCGCCGTTGGTCGCCCACGCCTTCTGGCCGTTCAGCACCCACTCGTTCGCGGCCTCGTCGAACTTCGCCGTCGTGCGCACGCCCGAGACGTCCGAGCCGGCGTTCGGCTCGGACGCGCAGAACGCGGCGACCTTCACCTCGTCGGGCGTACCGAAGCAGCGCGGGATCCACTCGCCGATCTGCTCGCCGGTGCCCTGCCCGAAGATCGCCGCGACCGCCAGCGACGTGCCCATGATCGACATGCCGATGCCGGCGTCGCCCCAGAACAGCTCCTCGTTGACCAGCGGCAGGCCGAGACCGCTCGGATCGGCGAAGAACTGGGCGATGCCTTCGAGCCCGTAGAGGCCGATCTTCGCGGCCTCCTCGATGATCGGCCAGGGCGTCTCCTCGCGCTCGTCCCATTCGTGCCCCGCCGGGCGCATCACGTCGGCCGCGAAGCCGTGGACCCAGTCGCGGATGTCCTTCTGGTCCTGCGTTAGCGCCAGCGAGAACGTGACCTCCTGGCCCGCTGCGCTTGTGATCGCCTCAACGGCTGCGTCCGCGGCCTGCGCGCGGTCGGCGGAGTCTGGCGTGGCGACGGATGCGGCGCCTGATGCTGACATTGGCTCGCTGCTCCTTTACGTCGTCGAGGCGGATCGTGGTGTTGGTTGGTGCCTCGAGCGTCGCGTGTAAGGGTACCGAACGCCGTTTGCCGGAATCTACGCCCTCAGCGCGTCTGCCAGGCTCCCTCTTTGCGCGTCAGCTGGCGCACCGCGGATGGGAGTTTGCCCGACGCGACGTCGGCGACGGTGACGTTCTCGAGCACTTT
>DATBCA010000242.1:0-4307 GCA_036270715.1 Solirubrobacteraceae bacterium | reverse complement strand
CGCGCTGCTCGCCTAGGTACATCGTCGGCCTGCACTCGTTCGCCGCCGCTGGTGCTCGTGAAACAGGCGCCCGGCCCGCGGCGAGCGATCGCACACTGCCGGCTTCCCTCGGCCTCGCTCACATCGTGGCAAATGCTACTGGTTCGCGGATTGCGTCGGGCAAAGGCAGCACTCGCGAATCCGCGTTTGGCTGAGCAGGAGAGCTCCGGGATGCCGAACGAGACTGAGCGCGTACAGGCCGGCCGCGGCGAACTGTCAGTCAACGCGCGCCGGGCGCTAGGATCACGGGCAGCAACACGGATACCAGGGGTGCTGGCGGGAAGGCCGGCTGAGATGGCGTCCGGGAAGAAGATTCCCTCGGCGCCGACCCTTAGAACCTGTGGGGTAATGCCCGCGAAGGGAGTGCACTGCCGACCGATTTGCAATCTCCTCCTCAGTTCCTTCGGGAGCGTCGGGGCGCGGACGCGATCGTGCTCGATCGCGTGAGCCGCACGTACACCGGCCGCAGCGGGGAGCGCGTGCGCGCACTCGCAGAGCTCTCCTTGCGCGCGGCCGACGGCGAGGTGCTGGCGGTCGTCGGGCCGAGCGGCTGCGGCAAGACGACGCTGCTCGAGCTCATCTGCGGACTTCAGGCGCCCGAGAGCGGGACCGTCGCCTGCGAGCCCGCGGCGCTGATGCCCCAGCGCGACCTGCTCGCGCCGTGGCTTGACGCGCTCGACAATGCCGCGCTCGCGCTGCGTATCGCCGGGGCGCCGCGCGCGCAAGCGCGCGAGCGCGCCGCGCGGCTGTTCGCGCGGCTCGGCCTCGACGGCTTCGAGCGCGCGCGCCCAGACGAGCTGTCCGGTGGAATGCGCCAGCGCGTCGCCTTCGCGCGCACGCTGCTCTCGGGCAAGCGCCTGCTGTGCCTCGACGAGCCGCTCAGCGCCCTCGACGCGATCACGCGCGCCGAGATGCAGGACTGGCTCGCCGCCGTGCTCGAGCGCGACCGATCGGGGCTCGGCGAGCGCACCGTCGTGCTCGTCACCCATGACGTCGAGGAGGCGATCGTGCTCGCCGACCGCGTCGCCGTGCTTTCGCCGCGCCCCGCGCGCGTGCTCGCGGAGGTGCGCGTCGACATTCCCACGCCGCGCACGCGCACGCACGTCGACGTCGTCGCGCTGCGCGAGCGCGTGCTCGACGCGCTCGCGCAAGGCGCCCGGGGCGCGATGCCGTGAGGCGCCGCGCGCTCGCCATCGTGCCGCCGCTCGCGTTGCTCGCGCTGCTCGTCGGCGCCTGGGAGGCGTACGCCGACACCGGCGCCACGAGCAGCTTCCTGCTGCCCGCGCCGCACGCCATCGCCAGCGCGCTCGCCGACAACACCGGCCTGCTCGCCGCGAACCTGCGCCCAACCGCCACCGAGATCGGCCTCGGCGTGCTCGTCGCGCTCGCCGTCGGCGTCGCGCTCGCGATCGTCGTGCACCTCTCGCCGCCGCTGCGGCGCGCCGTCTACCCGCTCGCGGTCGGCTCGCAGGCCGTGCCGATCGCCGTCATCGCTCCCCTGCTCGTCTTCTGGTGGGGCTTCGGCTTGCTCCCCAAGCTCGTCGTCGTCGTCCTCATCTGCTTCTTCCCCGTGCTCGTCACCACCGTCGACGGCCTCGCGGGCGTCGATCCAGAGCGCGTCAAGCTGCTGCGCACGCTCGACGCCTCGCGCTGGCAGGCCTTCCGCTTCGGCGAGCTGCCCGCCGCGCTTCCCGCCGCGATCTCCGGCGCGCGCATCGCCGTGACCATCGGCGTCATCGGCGCCTACATCGCCGAGTCCCAGACCGCGACCGTCGGCGCGCACGCCGGCCTCGGGCACGAGATCAACGCCGACCTCACCGCGCTTCAGACGCCGCGCGCGTACGCTGCCGCGTTCGTGCTGTTCGCGTTCGCCATCGCCTGCTTCTACGCCCTCGGCCTCGCCGAGCGCGTGCTCGCGCCCTGGGCCCACGCGAGGGACGCAGGATGACGCGCACGCTCGTCGCCGCACGTCACGGCGGCCGCCGTCTGGCGGCCCTTCTCCTGGTCGCCGCCGCGTTCGCGCTCGGCGCGTGCGGCGAAAAGCACGACGCCGTCTCGGCCGCGCGCGCCAAGCCGTTCAACGTCACGCTCGACTTCTTCCCCAACGCCGACCACGCGCCGCTGTATGCCGCGATCGCGCACGGCGAGTTCCGTGCCGTCGGCCTCGACGTCCATCTCGAGACCCCCGCCGACCCCTCCGAACCGCTCAAGCTGCTCGCCGCCGGGCGCGTCGACGCCGCCATCTCGTACGAGCCCGAGGTGCTGCTCGCGCGCGATCAGGGGCTGGGCGTCGTGTCTGTCGCCGCGCTCGTCCAGCGGCCGCTCACGTCGATCATCGCGCTGCCCTCGTCGCACGTGCGCTCCGTCGCCGGCCTCGCGCACAAGACCGTCGGCACCGCCGGCATCGCCTACCAGAGGGCCGAGCTGCGCACGGCGCTGCAGGCAGCCGGCGTGCCGCCCGCGTCGGTGCGCGAAGTCAACGTCGGCTTCAACCTCGTGCCCGCGATGCTCAGCGGGAAAGTCGCCGCGACGCTCGGCGGGTTCTGGAACTACGAGGCCATCCAGCTCGAGCAGCTGCGCAAGAAGCCGGTCGTCATCCCCGTCGACCGCGCCGGCGTGCCCCCATACGACGAGCTCGTGATCGCCGTGCGCACCGACGAGGCGCGCTCGCGCGGACAGGACCTGCGCGCATTCCTGCAGGCGCTCACGCGCGGCGAGCGCGAGGTGCGCGCTAATCCCGCCGCCGCCGCCGCGCTCGTGCTCGCGGCCAACCCCTCGCTCGAACGACGGCTCCAGCTCGCGTCGATCGAACAGACCCTTCCCGCCACCGTCCCCGGCGTCGCCGGCAAGCCCTACGGCTGGCAGGACGACAGCGCGTGGAAATCGTTCGCGGCTTGGATGTACACGCACCAGCTCCTGGTCCACAACCCCGCCGCCGGCGCGCCCCCGCTCAGCGACGAGTTCCTCCCCGGCGAAGGCATCTAGGCGCGTGCGCCTCGGGCTTCTCACCGGCGGAGGCGACTGCCCCGGGCTCAACGCCGTCATCCGCGCCGTCGTGCGCACTGGCCTTCACTCGCCCGACAACAGCTTCTTCGGCTTTCGCTACGGGTGGGCCGGCGTGCTCGCCGACGAAGGGCACGAGCTCAGCTTCGCGAGCACCGCCGGCATCCTCCCGCGCGGCGGCACCATCCTCGGGACCTCGCGCACCAACCCCTACGCCGCCGGACGGGACGGTACCGAGGCCGTGCGCCGCACCGTCGAGGCGCACCGCATCGACGCGCTCGTCCCCATCGGCGGCGAGGACACGCTCGGCGTCGCCATGCGCCTGCAGGAAGCCGGCATCCCCGTCGTCGGCGTGCCCAAGACGATCGACAACGATCTCGGCGGGACCGACTTCACCTTCGGCTTCCAGACCGCGGTGCAGATCGTCACCGACGCGATTGACCGCCTGCACACCACCGCCGAGTCGCACAACCGCGTCATGGTCCTCGAGGTCATGGGCAGGCACACCGGCTGGATCGCCACGCACGCCGGCATCGCCGGCGGCGCCGACGCCATCCTCGTCCCCGAGCGACCCTTCGACATCGACGAGGTCGTCACCCACCTGCGCCGCCGCCACGCCCGCGGGCGCCTCTTCTCGATCGTCGTCGTCGCCGAGGGCGCCACCCCGCGCGCCGGCACGCTCGAGGTCCGCGCCGGCACCCAGACCGACGAGTTCGGGCACGTCCGCCTCGGCGGCATCGGCGTCGTCCTCGAGCACGAGATCGAACGGCGCACCGGCTTCGAGACGCGCGTCACGATCCTCGGCCACGTCCAACGCGGAGGCACCCCCGTCGCATTCGACCGCGTCCTCGCCACGCGCTTCGGCGTCGCCGCCATGCGCGCCGCCGAAGCCGCTCGCTTCGGCGGCATGGTCGCCCTGCGCGGGACCGACATCGTCGACGTCCCGCTCGCCGACGCGCTGCGCGAGCCCAAGCTCCTCGACCCCTCCCTCTACGAGACCGCCGAGTTGTTCTTCGGCTGACGTCGCACCCGGGGGCGCCGGCGGTTTGTGTGTCCGAGAAGGGGTGCTGCGCGCGTGCGCGTGCGCGCGTGTGTGTGCGCGTGTGTGCGCGCGCAGGCCCCTTCCGGTGAGTACGACCTCCTCGCGGCGCGATCATCGCCCCGGCCCGCGTAGCTCACCCGCGACCGGTGTCGAGAGGTTCACGTGCGCTGCGCTCGTTAGCGTGACCTGGCGGTGCTCACAGCGCCCAATAGCGCCCGACCAC
>DATBCA010000241.1:0-10575 GCA_036270715.1 Solirubrobacteraceae bacterium | reverse complement strand
CGCCGTACTCGCGAATCGCTTCGACGGCGTAGCGCGAGCACGTCGGCTCGTACTTGCAGCGGCGCGGAAGCCCCGGGGAGATCACGCGTTGGTAGACCAGCACGGGCGCGCTGGCGATCGCGCGCGCGGCGCGCGTCGGCGCGCTTGCGCGCGGCCTCGCGGCCTCGGCGCTCACGATCCCGCTCCGTTCGCCCGAACGGTCGCCTCCCCCGTCACCTCAGCGGGCGCGTCTGCGGTCGCCTCGCCGTTCGCCTCGGTCGGCACGTCGTGCTGCGCCTCCTCGGACCCCTCCCCGGCGGCCGCGCCGGGCTCTCCCTCGTCCGTCGACAAAAGTCCGGCTTTTTCGATCAGCTCAGTGAGAGAGGCCTCGACACCGTGGAGGCCCTCGCGCTCGGCCAGCTCGCCCGCCGGCGGGCGCGCCACGAGCACCACGTCCTGACCCGCGAGCAGGGTCGGCTCGGCATGCGCGAACGCCTCGCGCAGCAGGCGCTTGACCTTGTTGCGCTGCACTGCGTTGCCGATCTTGCGCGACACCGACAGCCCGAGGCGCGGGCGCGCGGCTGCCGGATTGGCGAACGCATACAGCACCAGGTGCCGGTTGGCCGTCGAGCGGCCGTGCCGGTACGCGCGCTCGAACTCCGCGCCGCGCGAGAGACGACCGCCCGCCCGAGCGCGCGCAGACCGCGGGTTCCTCATCCGCGGCTCACCTCACGCGGACAGGCGCTTGCGGCCCTTGTCGCGGCGATGCTTCAGCGTCAGCCGGCCCGCGCGCGTACGCATGCGAGCGCGAAATCCGTGCGTGCGAGCTCGCTTTCGCTTCTTTGGCTGATAGGTGCGCTTCATCGTCTCCGTGTGCCCGAGGCGCGCCTTCGATCGGGCGTCGCCTGGACGCGGGCTGCCGCGGTCCCGCCAAGTATAGGCTCGCCTGCGGCTCGCCCGCGCAGGCATGGATTTTTCCGCCAAATGCGAGCACCCGTCACGACCGCCCACACCCCGGCGCTATAGTCGCTGCGCCGGGTCCGCGTGGGCCCCCTTCGCAGTCGTCGCAATCGACTTCTTCCGGGAGAGAAGCGGACGCATGCTGCCGTGAACAACGAGCTTCAGCAGATCTGGGCGCACGTTCAGGCCGACCTCGAGCTCGCCGTCGGACAGCCCACCTACCGGATCTGGCTGGCGCCGCTGCGCCCGCGTGAACTCCTCGGCGAGCGCTTCGTCATCGAGACGCCCGCGCACACCGAGCGCTGGGTCCGCGACCGCTTCGGGCACCTGCTGCAGCAGACCATCTCCCGCGCGGCCGGCGAAGGCGTCGTCGTCGAGGTCGTCGCGTGGGGAGACGATGCTCTCGCGCCTGGAGGGCCGGGCTACAGCCGGAGTGTGCCCGATGCCGCGAACGCGCCGATCCTCGGCAACCCGAAACTGACCTTCGACCAGTTCGTCATCGGCGACTCCAACCGACTCGCACACGCCGCCGCGCTTGCCGTCGCTGAGATGCCGGCGCACGCCTACAACCCCCTCTACATATGCGGCCCACCCGGCGTCGGCAAGACGCACCTGTTAGCCGCGATCGCCGCCCTCGTTCGCTCGCACAACCCGTCGCTCATCGTGCGCGCCACCAACGGCGAGGCCTTCACCAACGAGTTCATCGACGCCCTCGGCTCGCGGCATACCGATCTCTTCAAGGCACGTTTTCGCCACGTCGACGTGCTCCTGCTCGACGACGTCCACTTCATCGAGCGCAAGGCCCGCACCGAGGAGGAGTTCTTCCACACCTTCAACGCGCTGCACGACGCCGGACGACAGATCGTCCTCACCTCCGACCGCCCTCCTCGCGATCTCAGTGCGCTCGAGGACCGCCTGCGCGAGCGCTTCTCCAGCGGCCTCGTCGCCGAGATCGAGCCGCCCGAGCTCGCGACGCGCATCGCCATCCTGCGCAAGCGCGCGGCATACGACGGGATCGAGCCTGCAGACGGCGACGCGCTGCGCGCCATCGCCGAACACGTCGACAGCAACGTCCGCGCTCTCGAGGGTGCGCTCATCCGTGTCGTCGCTTTCGCCTCGCTCACCCGCCGCGCCCTCACAGCCGAGCTCGCGCACCACGTCCTCGACACGCTCTATCCACGCGAGTCCCGCGCGCGATCGCTGTCGGACATCCAGTCCGCGATCTGCGAGCATTTCCAGCTCTCGCCCGCCGAGCTGCTCTCCGCCAACCGCACCCGGCGGATCGCGTGGCCGCGCCAGCTCGCCATGTACCTCGCGCGCGAGCTCACCGACGAGTCGCTACCCGCCATCGGCCGGCACTTCGGCGGGCGCGACCACAGCACCGTCCTGCACGCGTGGAAGCGCACGCACGAGCGAATGACCAGCGACAGCTCCATGCGCAGCGCCGTGGAGACCCTGTACGCCCGCCTCCAGCCCGAGCACTCAGAAGCCGCCCAGCGACAAGCGCACGACCGCTCCGACTGAAAGACTGCACCGTCCTGTCCACAAGCGCTCACGCCGTGCATCGCACGCGCGTCCTAACGCCGTAAGGCGTTGTCCACACCTTCAACACCCCCTACTAACCCTTCCTTATAGAACGCAGTAATGAAGCTTTCCCTCACCACAGCCGATCTGCTCGCGCAGCTACAGACCGTCACGCGTGTCGCCTCTACGCGCAGCGCGGTGCAGGCCCTCTCCGGCGTCAAGATCGATGCCGGCAACGGCGGTGTCCGTCTCCTCGCGACCGATATGGACGTCGGCGTGAGCGTGCCCCTCGGCGCTGACGTTTCCCAACCGGGCAGCGCGGTGCTCCCCGCGCGTCTGCTGCTGGAGGTCGTACGCGCGTTGCCCGCGCCCGAGCTCACGCTCGAGGTACGCGCCGCCAACGGCGACGTCGAGCTCGTGTGCGGCTCCGCCACCTTTCATCTGCGCATGCTGCGCGCGGAGGACTTCCCCACGCTCCCGTCTCCGTCCGCGGAGAACCGCGTGCTGCTGCCGGGGGGCGCCTTCGTGCACACCGTCACGCGCGTCGCGCGCTCGGCCTCGCACGACGAGACGCGGCCCGTGCTCACCGGCATCCTCATGTCGGCTTCGGCCCAGAGCCTGCGGATGGTCGCCACCGACTCCTACCGCCTTAGCGTCAAGGAGACCGCGCTCGAGGAGGAGCTCGACGGCAGCCTCGAGGCGAACGTCCCCGCGCGCGCCCTCTCCGAGCTCGTGCGCATCGCCCAACAGAGCGCCGGCGAGACTGTCGCGGTGAGCGTCGGCCAGAACCAGGCCGTGTTCGAGGTCGGTGACGTCGTGCTCTCGACGCGGCTCATCGACGGACAGTTCCCCAACTACCGCCAGCTGCTCCCCGAGAGCGTCGAGCACGAGATGCGCATCGCCACCGCCGAGCTCACCGACGTCGTCCGCCGCATCAGCCTGCTCGCGCTCAAGAACCAGCCGCTCCGCCTCACCTTCACCGAGGGCGCGCTCGCGCTCTCCGCCCAGACCCCCGACGTTGGCGAGGCCAGCGAGTCGATCCCCGTTCCCTTCCGCGGCGACATCTTCGAGATCGGCTTCAACCCCGACTTCCTGCGCGACGGGCTCGAAAGCGTCGAGTCCGACGAGCTCGTCCTCAAGCTCATCAGTCCGCTGCGCCCTGGGCTCATCGAATCGCCCGAGCCCGGCGAATTCGTGTACCTGCTCATGCCGATCCGGCTCAACGTGTGAGCTCGTCGCGATGCTCGTCGAGGGCGTTGAGCTGCGCGACTTCCGTTCGTACGCACGCGCGCACGCGCGTGTCGGTCCGGGCCTCACAGTCGTCCATGGCGCCAACGGCGCAGGCAAGTCGAACCTCCTCGAGGCCATTTACTACGGCTGCACCGGGCACTCGCCGCGCACGCGCAACGAGCGCGAGCTGATCCGCTTCGGCGCTCGCGCCGCCCGCGTCGTCGTGCAGATCGCCGACCGCGCGCAAACGCACGAGCTGAGCGTCGGCTACGAAGCCGCCGCTGACGGCCGCCCCGCCGCCAAGCGCATGCGCTGCGACGGAGCGGACGTCGAGCGCATGCTCGACGTCGACGCGCGGCCGCTCATCAGCGTCTTCGAGCCCGATCGCCTGGAGCTGATCAAGGGCACTCCCGCCGCGCGCCGCGCGCATCTCGACCAGCTCGTCGCCGCCCTGTGGCCCTCGCGCGCGCACCACCGCCGCGAGTACTCGCGCGTGCTCGCCCAGCGAAACGCGCTGCTCGCGCGCATCCGCTCCGGCTCCGCCTCACGCGCCACCCTCCCGAGCTGGGACCGCGAGCTCGCGCGCACCGCCCTCGCCGTCAGCGCCGATCGCGTCCGTACCGTCGCGCTGCTCGCCGCGCCGTTCTCCGAGCGCGCCGCCCAGCTCGGATGCCGCGGAGCGCTCGAGCTCGCATACCGTCCTCGCAGCTCCGCCAGCAGCGAGGACGAGTTCCTCGCCGAGCTCGCCGCCCGCATCGATCGCGACCTCGAACGCGGGTTCTCCGGCCACGGCCCGCATCGCGACGAGCTCTCGATCGCGCGCGAAGGCCGCGAGCTGCGCACGTACGGCTCGCAGGGCGAACAGCGACTCGCCCTGCTCGCCCTGCTGCTCGCCGAGCGCAGCGTCCTCGAGCACGAGCGCGGGCGCCTGCCGCTCATGCTCCTCGACGACGTCATGAGCGAGCTCGACGGCGAACGCCGCGAGCTGCTCGTCGCCGACCTCGCCGCCGCCGGTCAGAGCGTCATCGCGACCACCGACCTCGCGCACGTGCCGCACGCAACCGCAAGCGCCACCGCCCGTCTACGCGTCGGCGGGGGCTCGATTCTCGGCGAGGCGGCCGCGGCATGACGCTCGAGGGGAACGCCCGCGAGGTTCGCTCGGCCAGTCGCTCGGCGGGGGCCGGTCGCTCCACCGGTCGCTCGGCGGGGGGCGAGGGTCACTCGAGCAGTGGCTCGGCGGGGGGCGACGGTCACTCGACCAGTGGCGACGCGGGCGGCGGCGGTCACTCGACGGGGGTGCTGCGCGCACGCACGCACGCGCGCGTACGCGCCCCGCGCTCGCTCGCGAGCGCGCTTGAGGACCTCGCCGCGGACCTCGCGCCGGCGTCGGTGCTCGGCCGCGTACAGACCGTCTGGGAGCGCGCGACCGGGGCGACGATCGCCGCGAGCGCGTCTCCCGTAGCCGAGCGCGAGGGCGTGCTCACGGTGCTGTGCGAGTCCTCGGTGTGGGCGCAGGAGCTCGAAATGCTCTCGCCTGACGTGATCGAGTCGCTGAACTCTGCGCTGCGCTGCGAGGCGATCGTGAAGCTCCGCTGCAGGACCGCGTGAGCCCGGTCGCGCGACGAGCGTGATCGCGCCAACTTCGAGGGCGTCCGAACGGGTGTTTTGGGCCGATTTTGCAGGGATTTAGACCCCTCGCATGCACGGGTTTCCGCCCCACGCCGTGCTATCATTATTTGTGTAATCAGCCCCCTCTAGGCCGTGGACGATGCGCCCCGGATTCCGGGGCGTTCCCATGTCATCGGAGGTCCATTGGCGGGACCCAGCAAAAGCTCAAAAAGCTCCCAAGGAAAGGGTCGCAAGAACGATCCGTCGGCGACGGACGCGACCTCCAGCTACGACGCGCAGGACATCACCGTTCTCGAGGGACTCGAGGCGGTCCGCAAGCGTCCCGGCATGTACATCGGCTCGACGGGCGTCCTCGGGCTGCACCATCTCGTCTACGAGGTGGTCGACAACTCCGTCGACGAGGCGATCGCGGGCTTCTGCACGGAGGTTTCGGTAACGATCCACCCCGACAACTCGGTGACCGTCACCGACAACGGTCGCGGCATCCCGGTCGCGATCATGGAGAAGGAGGGCAAGCCCGCCGTCGAAGTCGTACTGACGGTGCTGCACTCCGGCGGGAAGTTCGGCGATGGAGGCGGCTACAAGGTCTCCGGCGGGCTGCACGGCGTCGGCGTGTCCGTCGTCAACGCGCTCTCCGAGCGCCTACGCGTGGAGATTCGCCGCGACGGCCATCTCTTCACCCAGGAATACTCTCGCGGGCATCCGCTCGGCGAGCTCGACCGCGGGCCGGAGCTCGCCGCCGGCGAGCAGACCGGCACGACCGTCACGTTCCTAGCCGACGCCGACATCTTCGAGACGCTCGAGTTCGACTTCTTCACGCTCGAGGAGCGCCTGCGCGAGACGGCGTTCCTCACGCGCGGGCTCGAGATCTCGATCGTCGACGAGCGCGGCGGCGGGCACTCGGCGAAGTTCCAGTACGAAGGCGGCATCGAGGACTTCGTCAGCTACCTGAACGAGAACAAGGAGACCGTTCACCGCAAGGTCATCTTCTTCTCCGGCGAGGGCGACGAGGGCGCCGCCGAGGTCGCGATGCAGTGGAACTCCTCGTACCAGGATTCGATCCACTCGTTCGCCAACAACATCAACACGCGCGAGGGCGGCTCGCACATGAGCGGCTTCCGCTCCGCGCTCACGCGGACGCTGAACAAGTACGCGCGTGACCACGCGCTGCTCAAGGAGAAAGAGGACAACCTCTCCGGCGAGGACGTACGCGAGGGCCTCACCGCGGTCGTCTCTGTGAAGCTGCGCGATCCGCAGTTCGAGGGCCAGACCAAGACGAAGCTCGGCAACCCCGGAATGTCGGGGTTCGTCGAGTCGATCGTCAACACCGGCCTCGGCGACTACCTCGAGGAGAACCCCACCGAGGCGCGCGCGGTGATCATGAAGTCGATCCAGGCACAGCGCGCGCGCGAGGCGGCGCGCAAGGCGCGCGACCTGACCAGGCGCAAGTCCGCGCTCGAGAACTCGACGCTGCCGGGAAAGCTCGCGGATTGCTCGGTGAAGGATCCCTCGCTCGCGGAGCTGTTCGTCGTCGAGGGCGACTCCGCCGGAGGCTCAGCCAAGCAGGGGCGCGACCGTAACACGCAAGCCGTGCTGCCGCTCCGCGGCAAGATCCTCAACGTCGAGAAGTCGCGCATCGACAAGGTGCTCCAGAACACCGAGATCCAGGCGCTCATCACAGCGATCGGCACGGGTGTGCGCGACGAATTCAACATCGAGAACGCGCGCTACCACAAGGTGATCTTGATGACCGATGCTGATGTCGACGGCGCTCACATCCGCACGCTCGCGCTGACGCTCCTGTTCCGCGAGATGAAAGAGCTGATCGAAGCCGGCTACGTGTACATCGCCAAGCCGCCCCTGTACAAGCTCAAGCAGGGTTCGCGCGAGCGCTACATCGAGAACGACTCCGAGCTCGAGGACGTGCTGCTCTCGGACAAGTGGGACAAGATCGAGACCTTCGACCGCCACGGCTCTGCGTTCAAGCTCACTGAGGCGCGCTGGCAGCGCTTCTCGCGGCTGCTGAAGCAATATGAGGGCTGGTCGGCCTCGCTGCGCGCGGCCCACGGACACGACCTCGTCCAGTTTCTCGAGGAGTCCGCGCTGCTCAGCGAGCAGGCGCTGAGCGCCGGGGCGGCGATCGAGCTGCTCGGCAAGCCGAGCACGAACGGCCAGACCCACGTGACTGAGCTGCTCGGCCAGGACGCGGACACGATCAGCGTCAGGGCTGTGGAGTCGAAGACCGGCTTCGCCTCCACCCACCGCATCAAGCGCAGCCTGTTCGACTCGCACGAGTACCAGCAGCTCGCCCGTGTGCACGCGCAGCTCGTAGAGCTCGCCGGCGTTCCGCCGTTCGACGTGCGTCTCGGCGAAGCGCGCGAGCGCGCGCCTTCGTTCGAGGCGCTGCGCCCGGCGGTGCTGGACGTGGCCCAGAACGGCCCCCGGCCCAAGCCGACCGTCAACCGCTTCAAGGGGCTCGGCGAGATGAACGCCGACCAGCTCGGCGAAACGACGATGGCGCCGGCCACGCGCACCCTTGCCAGGGTCACGCTCGAGGACGCGTTCGCCGCCGACCGCATTTTCTCCAAGCTGATGGGCGACCAGGTCGAGCCGCGACGCGAATTCATCGAAGAGAACGCGCGCGCGGTCGCGAACCTCGATGTGTGAGGGCTACTGCGCCGATGACCCTCAGGATCAAGCGGATCAAGGACGCAGGGAGCGTGGCGTACCGCTCGCCGATCAACGGGATCGACGATCGGCCAGCACGCGAGCGACTGAGGACGCAGACCGATCAAAGATCGGCCAGCGCCGATCATGAGGAGGCATAGTGGCAACGGCTGACGTCATCGGCGGAGGCAACATCGAACCGCGCGCCCTCGAGGAGGAGATGCGCACCGCGTACCTCGACTACGCCATGTCGGTCATCGTCGGGCGCGCTCTGCCCGACGTGCGCGATGGTCTAAAGCCGGTCCACCGCCGCGTGCTGTTCGCGATGAACGAGCTCGGGCTGGGCCCGACGCGTCCGCGCGCAAAGAGCTCAAAAATCGTCGGCGATGTCATGGGCAACTACCACCCGCACGGCAACGCCGCCATCTACGACGCGCTCGTGCGCATGGCTCAGGACTTCTCGCTCCGCTACCAGCTCGTCGACCCGCAGGGCAACTTCGGCTCCGTCGACGACGACCCGCCCGCCGCTGAACGCTACACCGAGGCGCGTCTCGCGCGCATCGCCACCGAGATGCTGCGCGACCTCGACATGGACACCGTCGACTTCACGCCCAACTACGACGGCTCCAAACGCGAACCGCTCGTCCTACCCGCGCGCTTCCCCAACCTGCTCGTCAACGGGTCCTCAGGGATCGCCGTGGGAATGGCCACGAACATCCCGCCGCACAATCTGCGCGAGGTGATCGCCGCGACGATCGCCTACATCGAGGATCCCGAGATCGACGTCGCCGGCCTGATGCGCCACATCAAGGCTCCCGACTTCCCAACCGGCGGGATCATCCTCGGGCGCGCCGGCGTGAAGGAAGCGTACGAGACCGGCCGCGGGCGCGTGCGCATCCAGGCGCGCGCCCACGTCGAGCCGCTCAAGCAAGGCAAGGAGGCGATCGTCGTCACGGAGCTGCCGTTCCAGGTCAAGAAGGGCGGCGACGGCGGCCTGATCCAGAAGATCGCGGACCTCGTCCACGACAAACGGATCGCCGAGATCTCGGACCTGCGCGACGAGTCGGACAAGCGCGGCATGCGCCTGGTGATCGAGCTCAAGCGCGACGCGATTCCCAAGGTGGTGCTCAACAAGCTCTACAAGCACACGCCTATGCAGGCCACCTTCGGGGTCAACATGGTCGCGCTCGTCGACAACGTGCCGCGGACGCTGGACCTGCGCGCGGTGATCCACAACTACGTCGCGCACCAGCGCGAGGTGATAGTGCGCCGCACCAAGCACGAGCTTGCGGAGAAGGAGGCGCGTGCGCACATCCTCGAGGGTCTTCTGATCGCGCTCGACAACCTCGATGCGATCATCGAGCTGATCCGCGGCTCGCGCGACCGCGACTCGGCGCGCAGCCAGCTCGTCGAGCGCTTCGAGCTAACAGACGTCCAGGCGAGCGCGATCCTCGACCTGCGCCTCTCGCAGCTGACCGCGCTGGAGTCCGAGTCGATCAAACAGGAGCACGCCGACGTGACCGAGCGAATCGCGGAGCTGCGCACGATCCTCGGCGACGAGAGCCGCGTGCTCGAGGTGATCAGAGAGGAGCTGAGCGAGATCGCCGAGCGCTTCGGCGACGAGCGGCGCACCGAGATCAGCCACTCCGAGGACGAGATCGACATCGAGGACCTCATCGCCGACCAGCAGATGGTCATCACGATCACGCACAGCGGCTACGCCAAGTCGCTCCCACTCGCGACGTACCGCGCGCAGCAGCGCGGCGGGCGCGGCGTCACCGGGATGGACATGAAAGACGGCGACTACATCGAGCACCTCTTCGTGTGCTCCTCGCACGACTTCCTGCTGTTCTTCTCGAACCGCGGCAAGGTCTACCGCTCGAAGGTGTACGAATTGCCCGAGGCCTCGCGCACCGCGAAGGGCCGTGCGCTCGTCAACATTCTGCCGCTGCGCGAGGGCGAGCGCATCCAGGCGGTCGTCTCCACACGCGACTTCAGCGAGAGCGAGTACCTCGTCTTCGCCACGCGCAGCGGCACCGTCAAGAAGACAGGGCTCGAGGCTTACAACACGCCGATCAAAGCCGACGGCATCATCGCGATCAACATCCGCGACGACGACGAGCTGCTCGCGGTGCGCTCAGTCAACCCCGACGAGGAGGTCATCATGGTCTCGCGCGCGGGGCTCACCGTGCGCTTCGCCGAGTCCGACGTGAGGCCCATGGGGCGCGACACGACCGGCGTTCGCGGCATGGACGTCGGCAGCGACGGGCGGGTGATCGCGATGGACATCGCGCGCGACGACATGGACCTGCTCGTCGTCACCGAGAATGGCTACGGAAAGCGCACGCAGATCGCCCAGTACCGCAAGACCAAGCGCGGCGCGAAAGGCGTCAAGACGATCGGGCTCACCGAGCGCAAGGGCGCGCTCGCCGGCGCGCTCGTCGTGCGCGAGCATCAGGAGCTCGTGTTCATCAGCGTCGGCGGGATGGTCCAGCGCACCGCCGCCGCCGGGATCTCCCAGCAGGGCCGCTCGGCGACCGGCGTACGGGTGATGAACCTCAAGGAGGACGACCTCGTGAGCGCCGT
>DATBCA010000240.1:0-1887 GCA_036270715.1 Solirubrobacteraceae bacterium | reverse complement strand
GCTCGTCCTCCTCGATACGTAGGTTGCGGGCGTAATCCCAACCTAATTCGCGGGCGGCATCTGCGGACTGGTCGACAGCTTTGGACCCGTTCCGACGAGAGGCTATGTGGGCCCGACCGGCGGTCGGTAAGTCGAACAACTGCAGGGGCGGTGGGCAGATTTTGTAAAGCCACGAGGCCGTCAATTGCCCGGGGTAAGCCGGCGCCAACAACGCGCCGGGTCAGGCTGTCACACCCTGGAGGTGCGCTGAACGACCCGCAGCCGTCGCACTGCGCCCGCGAACTCCTCGACGTCGCGCGCGTGCGCGGCGGGCTCCGGCGCGCCGTAGCGCAGCCGAATGTATTGCGCGAGCAGCGCGTGCGCGCCCTCATCGAGCGAGGGATGGCCCGCGCGTAGCGCCTCGGCGTAGGCGAGCGGCCCCTGGTGCGGCGCGCGCACGAGACCGGTACGCGCGAGCTTGCGGCACAGCAGCAGGTACGCGCGCGCAACCGCGTCCGGACGGCGGGGTCGCATCGACCTTCCCAGATGCCAGGCGATGGCCGCAAGCCACGTAACGAGCACGATCACGAACGCCCAGCCGAGCGTGCGCGCGTCGGGGGAGTCGATGCCGAGCCGCTCGAGCACGTCGAGCTGCGTCACGTAGTCGAATCTCACCACCCGGTCGTTCCACCACGCGTTGGCCGCATCCCAGCGCTGCAGCAGATGCACCAGCCACGGCGCGGCGCGCAACAGTCGCGTCGACGCCGGCATCGCTTCGGAAAGCAGGTCGAATGCGCCGCGGCGCAGTCGCTCGGGCTCGATCACCGCGGTCGGATCGACCCGGGTCCAGCCGCGTCCCTCGAGCCAGACCTCCGTCCAGGCGTGCGCGTCCGCCTGACGCACCACCAGATAGCCGCCGCTCGGATTCCACTCTCCGCCGAGGTAGCCGGTCACGACCCGCGCGGGCACACCCGCCGCGCGCATCATCACCACGAAGGCGGAGGCATAGTGGCCGCAGAAGCCGGTGCGCGTGCGGAACAGGAAATCGTCCACCTGCTCGGCTCCGAGCGCCTCGGGCTCGAGTGAATACACGAAGCCCCCGCCGCGCAGGAAGTCGAGCGTGTCCGTCACGAAGGCGGAGTCGCTGCCCGCGCGTGCGCGCAGATCGCGCGCGAGCTCGAGCGTGCGCGGGTTGCGCCCGCGCGGCAACGCGGTGTTCTCGAGCCGCTCCCATCCCGACAGCGGCGTGGCACTCCGCGTCGCCGGGTAGGACAGCGCCTCGAAGCTGATCGGCTCCGAGACTGGCCGTTCGGCGAGCAGCTCGTAGTCGCGCGTGAGCGTCACGCCCGGATCGGGCGACTGAGCGGGCGTGTCGAGGGCAAACCACCAGTGCAGGCGGCTCGGCTCGAGCGCCACGTGGTAGCGGTAGGCGCGTCCGGCGAACTCGAGTGACGCGCGCGTGCGCCAGCCTCCCGAACCGCGCGACCAGGTGGCGCCGTCGAAATAGTGCAGCACTGGGCCGCGCCAGTAGCGCTCCTCGTTCGGAGGCAGCTCGCCCTCGAACCGGGCCCGGAACGCGACGTCGTAGGAAGTCGAGAGCTTGCCGATGCCTCCCGGACTCATGGTGTCGGAGAGCCCGCTGACCGCCTCTTCGCCACGCGGCACCGACCAGAAGGAGCCCGCGAGGCGCGGGAAGAACAGGAACAGCAGTACCGCGAGGGGCGCCGCCAGCAGCAGCGTGCGGCCGGCGAGCACCAACGCCGCGCGCCCCGGAAAACCGTCGGTGGCAATCACCGCGAGCGCTGCGCACGCGAGCCATGCCTCGCCGAGATACAGCGGCGCGCGTGCCAGGCTCTGGCGGTCGAGGCATGCGGCCAGCAGCAGGAAGAGCCCTGCGCCCACCAGCAC
>DATBCA010000239.1:0-6617 GCA_036270715.1 Solirubrobacteraceae bacterium | reverse complement strand
CGCTGCCGCTGGCGCTCGACATCGCCGACGGGCGCGACGCGGCCGGGCACACGAAGTTCGTGATCGGCCTCGGCGAAGGCTCGGTCACGGCGGCGCTCACGGCGACGTCGACGCTCGCCGGAGGTCCGGCGCTCAGCGCGGGCGCCGAGGCGCTGGGCGAAGGAATCCGCCCGAGCATGACGATCGAATTCCCGACGCTGCTGGGACTGCTCGAAGCGGCGGGCCTCACGGAAGATCCGACGATCGCGCCGTTCCTCGGCGACGTGCGCGCGCTCACGACGCTGGCCGGCGGCGGCTCGCACCCGGCGAGCGGGATCGAACGGCTGCGCATCACGGTTGGCCTGCGCCAGCAGGCCGGCGAAGGAGCCGGTTAGGCGCGCGTCAGCGCGTCAGCGCGTCGCGTACGTGCCGTAGAAGACGAGACGGCCGTGCGCGATTCGGTCGACGCCGTACGGAGACAGCGTCGTTTCGCCGTCCGCATTGATCGAGTAGGTGCCGAGCACCGATGGACGATCGCGCGTGCGCATGAGCGCCGCGATGACCGCCTTGCGGTCGTTGCCGTGTGCGCCGGCCGCGCGGATCGCGTCGAGCACGACGCTCATCGCCTCGTACCCGTACAGCGCGTACGCGCCCGGCCGGCCGCCGAATTTCGAGCGGTAGTCGCCGAGCACGCGCGCGGCCGCGGGCGGATACCGATCGGCGGCGAGCACAGGCGTGGTGAGGTACGTGCGCGAAGCGTCTTCGAGTTGCGAGGCGAAGGCTTCGTCGGCGAGCGCGCTCGACCCGAGCATCGGCACCGACGGGTCGGCGGCGCGAAGTTCCGCCCACAGCGTGAGCGCCGCCGGGATGCTCGCGCCGGTGTACAGGACCGCGTCCGGGTGCGCGACCACGATCTTTTCGATCTCGCCGGTGAAGCGCTGGCCGCTCCCGCTCGCGATCGTGTCCCGCGCGAGGACGGTGACGCCGGCCTCCTGCGCGAACGTCGCGATCATCTGCGCGAGCGGTTTCTGGAACGCGTTTTCATCCTCGAGCATGAACAGCGTGTGCGCGTGCAGGGAACCCATCAGGCGCACCTGCGCGAGCGCCTGCGCGGCGTCGCCCGGCTGCAGGCGCGCGAACGTGCGCACCCCGCTGGGGTAGAAGCGGGCGGGCTCATCCTGGCCGGCGTCGAGGCCCGAGGTGAGCCCTGCGTAGGGGCTCCCGGGGCTGACCTGGGGAATGCCCGCTGCATTGATCAGCGGCAGCGAGACCGCGGTCGCGGCGGAGTCGAGGTCGCCGAGGTAGGCGATCGTCATCGTGTCGCGGGCGGCCATCTCGGCGTTGCTTTCGGCCGCGCCCGGGTCCAGCCGCCCGCTGATGGGGTTGGCGTCGTCGAGCGAGACGTAGCCGACCGCGAAGCGCCCCACGTGACCGCCGGCCTGCGCGAGCGCGAGCTTCTCCCCGTTGACGATCTGCGCGGCGGCGGGACCGCTCGGGCCCTGCAGGGGCAGGCTCGAGTAGACGGTCAGCTGGTTGCCGCCGGGTTCAGCCGCGGGCGAGGAGCCGACGCCGCCGCAGCCGGCGGCGAGGACCGCGAGGGCGGCGATTGCGGCAAGGCACAGCCCGCGCACGCGCACGCGCTGCTAGCTGCGACGCCCGGGCAGGTAGCTGGAGAGGATCTTCACGCACCCGCCCACGAGGATGATCGCGGTCGCGAGCATGAACGCGTCAAAGCCCTTGCTTCCGAGCGCCCACAGCACGACCCAAGCGACGAGGCCGGCGGTGACGGTGAGGACCAGTCCCATGCGCGCGCAATCCTACCGAGCCGGCTGGAGGCCCGCCGCGAGTTCGCGCACGAGCTTCCTACCGAGCCGGCTGGAGGCCGGCCGCGAGTTCGCGCACGAGCTCGCCGACGGCTGCGGGCGCGTCCTCGCTCTCGCCGGCGGCGCGCACGAGGCGCGTGCCGACGATCACGCCGTCGGCGCCGGCCTCGGCGGCCGTGCGTGCGTGCGCGGGCGTGGAGATGCCGAAGCCGACGGCGACGGGGACGCTCGTGCTCTCCTTCGCGCGCGCGAGCACGTCGCGCAGGTGTGCGTCCACGGACTGGCGCTCCCCCGTCGTGCCGATGACCGAGACCGCGTACAGGAACCCGCGCGCCTGTGCTCCGATCGCGCGCATGCGCTCGGGCGGCGTCGTCGGCGCGATCAGCGGCACGAGCGCGAGCCCCTCGCGCTCGCACGGCGCGCGCACCGTGTCCGCCTCCTCGAGCGGCAGGTCGGGGACGATCAGCCCGCTCGAGCCCGTCGCGGCGAGCCTGCGAACGAACTCCTCGGCGCCGGGTGCGAAAACCATGTTGGAGTAGCACATGAGCACCACCGGCACGCTCGGCGCGAGCGCCGCCGCGACGTCGAGCACGCCGTCGAGGGTCGCACCGTTGGCGAGCGCACGCGTGCCCGCGGCATGGATCACGGGGCCGTCGGCGAGCGGGTCGGCGTAGGGAACGCCGAGCTCGAGCAGGTCGGCGCCCGCGCTCACGCACGCCTCGCCGATCGCGCGCGAGCGCTCGAGCGTGGGAAAGCCGGCCATCAGGTACGGCATCAGCGCGGCGAGCTTGCCCGAGCCCGCGAACGCGCCGGCGATGCGCTCGAGCCCGCTCTGGCTCACGCGCCCGCGTCCCCGAGCACCTCGGCGAGGTCCTTGTCGCCGCGGCCGGAGAGGCAAACGAGGTCGAGCTCGCCGTCCTGATCACCGGCGAGCCACGCGAGCGCGTGCGCGGTCTCGAGCGCGGGGATGATCCCCTCGAGCCGCGAGAGCAGGCGGAACGCCTCGAGCGCCTGCTCGTCGGTGACGGCGACGTAGCGCGCGCGGCCGCTGTCGCGCAGGAACGCGTGCTCGGGCCCCGCGCCGGGATAGTCGAGGCCCGCGGAGATCGAGTGCGCCTCGACGATCTGGCCTTCGGCGTCCTGCATGACGGCCGAGCGCGAGCCGTGGAGGATGCCCGCGGGCCCGCGCACGGTGAGCGGCGCGCCGTGGCGTCCGGTCTCGATCCCCTCCCCCGCTGCCTCGACGCCGACGAGCTCGACGTCCTCGTCGCCGATGAATGCGGCGAACGTCCCCAGCGCGTTCGAGCCGCCGCCCACGCAGGCGACGACCCGCGCGGGCAGCCGGCCGGCCTGCGCGAGGATCTGCTCGCGGGCCTCGTCGCCGATCACGCGCTGCAGATCGCGCACGAGCGCGGGGTACGGAGCGGGGCCGACGACGGAGCCGATGACGTAGTGCGTGCTCTCGACGTTCGTGACCCAGTCACGGATCGCCTCGGAGGTCGCCTCCTTGAGCGTCTGCGCGCCGGCGTCGACCGGCCTCACGGTGGCGCCGAGCAGTTCCATGCGCTGTACGTTGGGGCGCTGGCGGCGCGTGTCCTGCACGCCCATGTAGACGACGCACTCGAGGCCGAACAGCGCACACGCCGTCGCGGTCGCGACGCCGTGCTGGCCGGCGCCGGTCTCGGCGATGATCCGCGTCTTCCCCATGCGCGTCGCGAGCAACGTCTGACCGAGCGCGTTGTTGATCTTGTGCGAGCCCGTGTGGTTGAGATCCTCGCGCTTGAGGTAGACGGGGCGCCCGACGTGCTCGGAGAAGCGCCTGGCGAGGTACAGCGGCGAGGGCCTGCCGGCGAAGTCCCGCAACAGCTCGCCCAGCTCCGCGCGATACGCCGGGTCCGCGCGCGCCTGCGCCCACGCCTGCTCCAGCTGCGCGAGCGCGGGCATCAACGTCTCCGGCACGAACTGCCCGCCATACGGGCCGAAGTGGTGCTCGATCGCGCCCTCCCGCGCGCGCGCGCTCACGCGGGTTGCCCGGCGGCCTGCGCGACGGCGGTGGCGGCGAAGAACGCGCGCAGCTTCTCGGGATCCTTGCGGCCGGGCGCAGCCTCGGTGCCGCTCGCGGTGTCGACGGCGAAGGGTCTCGTGCGGGCGATCGCGTCGGCGACGTTGCTCGCGTCAAGGCCGCCGCTGACGATCAGCGGCACGTCGCTGCCGCGGTCGCGCGCCAGGTTCCAGTCGAAGACCTCGCCGGTGCCGCCGCGCAGCGCGCGCTCGCTCGGCCGGCGGCTCCGCGCGTCGAGCAGGTGGAAGTCGACGTGGAAGCGCTGCAGGTCGCGGACGTCGCCGGGGCCGGACACCTGCACGGCCTTGATCACGCGCGCGCCGCTGCGGCGCGCGGCCTCGGCGCAGTACGCGGGGCCCTCGTCTCCTTGCAGCTGGAGCAGCGTGAGACCGAGGTTTTCGCTCGTCGCGATCACGTGCTCGAGCGGCGCGTTGACGAACACGCCGCACAGCTCCGGGCCGCGCCGCAGCGCCGCGGCGATGCGCTCGGCCTCGGCCAGCGAGCAGCGCCGGGGACTGCCCTCGTAAAAGATCATCCCGAGCGCCCACGCGCCGAGCGCGGCCGCTAGCTCGGCGTCGTCGAGGCTCGTGAGGCCGCAGATCTTCACGCGCACGCGTTGGTCGTCCACGCCCAAACCGTAGCGGGGTCCGCCGCGCTCGGCGGCTCGCGGTCAGCCTCCTGGCGTGTTCGCGTTCGGCACCGAGTTCGGCCTGCTCGCCAGCGTCACGCGTACGGTCTTACGTTCGTAGCGCCCGCTGCCTGTCGCGCGCCATAGGCCGACGGCGACGGTGTCGCCCGGTTTGTGCGCGCCGACGTCGTTGGCGAGGTCTTCGGAGCTGGCGACCTTCTTGCCGTCGATCGAGATGATCACGTCGCCGCCGACGGCGATCTGGTTGCCTTCGATCGTGCTGTTGGCGGTTCCGCCCTTGATGCCCGCCCTTTCCGCGGGCGTGCCTTTCTGAACGCTCTCGACGAGCGCGCCGCTTTTGACGGGCAGGTTGAGCGCGGAGAGCGAGCCGTCGACGGTGGTCGAGGTGAGGCCGATGTAGGCGCCGCGGACGGTCTGGCCCCCCTTGAGCTGGGAGAGCTCGGACTTGGCCTTGTCGATCGGGACGGCGAAGCCGATACCGACGCTGCCGCCCCCGCTGCCGCCCGTCTCGATCTGCGAGTTGATGCCGATGACGCGTCCCGCGGCGTCGAGCAGCGGCCCGCCGGAGTTGCCGGGGTTGATCGGCGCGTCCGTCTGGATGACGTTGGCGATGGTGAAGCCGTTGGGCGCGGTGATCTGGCGCTGAAGCGCGGACACGACGCCGGTCGTGAGCGTGCGTTCGAGGTCGAACGGGTTGCCGATCGCGTACACGGGGTCGCCGACCTGCACGCCGGAGGAGCTGCCGAGCACGAGCGGTTGGAGGTTGAGGCCGTCCGGCGAGATGTGCAGCACGGCCAGGTCGTTGGAGGGATCCTTGCCGACGATCTGCGCCGTGACGGTGTTGCCCTTTTCGATCGAGACGGTGACCTTGATCGCGTTCTCGACGACGTGCCAGTTGGTGAGGATCGTGCCGCTGCGGTCGATCACGATGCCCGACCCCGTCGCGATGCCCTGCCGCTGCACTTCGCCGCCGCCGAAGAGGTTGAACGGCGATTCGCTGCGCTGCACGATCGTCGAGGTCACGAACACGACGCCCGGCGCGTCGCGCACGTACACCTGGTGCGGGGTCATGCCGGTCGATACCTGCGACGCGTTGGAGGGGGCGAGCGGCGAGGCCTGTACGGTCGTCACGCTCTGCTGCGTCGAGCCGAGGTCGCCGGCCGCGGCGAGGATGCCGGTGACGACGCCGGCGCCGAGGAGCGCAGAGACGAATGGGACGAGGAACAACCTGTTCATCGCAACCCAGGATGAGAGGCCGCTTTCAAGGGCTGATAAAGGATCGCTGAGCGTCTGGGAAGAGTCTGGGCGTTTGCGCGGGCTCAGCCCACGAGTGCGCGCAGCGCGGCCTCGGGGTCCTCGGCGCGCATGAGCGACTCGCCGACGAGCACCGCGCTAACGCCCTCGCGGCCGAGCGCGCGCACCTGCATCGCGCTCGCAATCCCGGACTCCGAGACGACGGTCACGCCGGCGGGCACCTGGCGCACGAGCAGCGAGGTGCGCGCGACGTCGACGGTGAAGTCGCGCAGATCGCGGTTGTTGACGCCGATCAGCTCCGCGCCGACCTCCAGCGCGCCGGCGAGCTCGTCCGCGTCGTGGACCTCGACGAGTGGATCGAGACCGAGCTCGAGCGCGCGCGCGTGCAGCGCGGCGAGCTCCTCGAGCGGGAGCGCAGCGACGATCAGCAGCACGGCGTCGGCTCCCGCGGCGCGGGCCTCGTGCAGCTGGTAGGGGTCGACGACGAAGTCCTTGCGCAGGATCGGCAGCGATGACGCGGCGCGCGCGGCGCGCAGGTCGTCGAGCGAGCCGCCGAAGTGCGGTCCCTCGGTGAGGACCGACAGGGCCGCGGCGCCGCCGCGCTCGTACGCGCGCACGACTTCGGCGACGTCGGCGTCCGCGCGCAGCTCGCCGGCGGAGGGCGAGCGGCGCTTGAACTCGGCGATCACCGATAGGCCGGGCCGCGTGAGCGCATCGAGAAACGGGCGGATCTGGTCCGAGCGCGCGTCGAGCTGATCGAGCGGGGTCTCCGTGCGACGACGCTCGACCTCGACGCGCGTCGCCGAGAGGATCGGCTCGAGCGCGTTGCTCATCACGGCGCGAGCTCCTG
>DATBCA010000238.1:0-5384 GCA_036270715.1 Solirubrobacteraceae bacterium | reverse complement strand
CCCGGACCGCTCGATCTTCAAGGTCAACCTCATCCCCTACAACCCCATCGCAGAGAACGGCGAGGACCGCTTCACCGGCTCCTCCCGCGACGCGATCGCCGCGTTCGCGACCGCGCTCCACGACCACGGCGTCCCCGCGACCGTGCGCATCACGCGCGGGCGCGAGATCGATGCGGCCTGCGGTCAGCTCGCGGCGCGGGCAGCCTAACCGCTCGCCGCGCGTGCCTCACCGGCCGCGAGCAGCCGTTCGCGCAGCTGCGCCTCCTCCTCGGGCGCCGGGTCCCACTGCGCGAGGTCGGGCAGATCGTCGAGCGATTGCAGGCCGAACAGCTTCAGAAAGCGCGTCGTGGTGCGGTACAGCATCGCGCCGAACTGCGAGTGGCCCGCCTCCTCGATCAGGTCGCGGTCGAGGAGCGTCGCCGTCGCCGAGTCCGCGCTCACGCCGCGGATGCGCGCGATCTCCGGGCGCGAGACCGGCTGCAGGTAGCCGACGATCGCGAGCGTCTCCGCCTGCGCCGGCGTCAGCGTCTGAAGCCGCGTGCGGCTGAACAGCCGTCTTGCCGCCGGCTCCGACTCGGGGTCGCTCGCGAACGTGAAGCCGCCAGCCAGCTCGCGCAGGCGGACGCCGCTCACGCCGGGCGCGTAGCGCTCCGCGAGCGTCGCGAGCGCGTCGCGCACGTCCTGGACGCTGCTCTCCGTCGCCTCGGCGAGCTCGGCCGTCGTCAGCGGGTCGGTGGAGAGAAACAGCAGCGCCTCGACGACGCGTGCGAGCGCGCGCGCGTCCGCCGTCTCGGCGGGTGCGCGCGCGGCGCCGTTGAGCGCGCCGCTCATCCCGCGGCGCCCTCCGCGCGCGTGTGCGCGCTCGCCCCCATCGGAGATCGGCCGGCGGACGCGGGCGCCGTGATCGAGATGTCGCCGAACGACTCCGCCTGCGTCCAGTCGACCTCCCCGCGTTTATAGAGCTCGAGCAGCGCGAACAGAGTCACCGCGACCGTCATCCGGTCGGCACCCGCGACCGCCTCCTCGAAGCTGAAGCTGCCGCGGCGCAGGAGCTCGCGCAGGTGCGCGAGGCGCTCGGCGACCGGGACGATGCGCACCGCGACGTGCTCGAGCGAGATCTCCGGCGGCGGCGTGAGCAGCCGCCCGATCGCGGCGCCCAGCTGCGCCGCGTCCGCCGAGCCGTCCGCCGGCGGAATCACCGTGCGGCGTAGGGCGAGCGGCAGCGGCGCTTCGCGGAAACGCACGCCGTCCTCGCGCGCGAGCAGCTGCGCCAGGTGCGCCGCCGCGGAGCGGTAGCGGCGCGCGTCGAGCATCCGCGCGAGCAGCTCCTCGGCGGCCTCGATCGGCTCGAGCTCCGCCAGCTCCTCATCGCCGTCGCCCGCGAGCATCAGCCGCGACTTCAGCTCCAGCAGTGCCGCGACCAGCACCACGAATTCCGTCGCCGCCTCGAGGTCGAGCTCGCCGCGCCCCTCCAGGTGGTCGAGATACGCCAGCACGACGTCGGCGAGCGGGAGCTCGAGCAGGTCGACCTCTTCGCGCAGCACGAGCGTCAGCAGCAGGTCGAACGGACCCGAGAACACGTCGAGGTCGAGCTCGATCGCCGCGAGCGCCATCGCCCTCCCTATGTCCCTCTCCGCCCTGAGGAGATCACGCGCTCACCGTAGCGAGCGCGCCTGACGTGGAGCGCCGACGCCCATGCGCTCGCGCACGTCCGCGAGCGTCTCCGCCGCGATCGCCCGCGCGCGTGCGGCGCCGTCCGCGAGGATCGACTCGATCGCGTCCGTGTCCGCGCGCAGCTCCGCGTAGCGCTCGCGCACCGGCGACAGGCGCTCGACGAGCGCCTCTGCGACCGCCGCCTTGAACTCGCCGTAGCGCTTGCCCTCGAACTCGGTCTCGATCGCCGCAGGGTCGCTGTCACGGACGGCCGCGAGGATTTCGATCAGGTTCGTGATGCCGGGCTTGTCCTCCGCGCGGCGCACCGCCTCGCCCGAGTCCGTCACCGCGCTCTTGAGCTTGCGCTCGATCGCCGTCGGCTCGTCGAGCACGTAAACGGTCCCCTGCTCGCTGCCGCCCGTCGTCGACATCTTCACGCTCGGGTCCTGCAGGTCCATGATCCGCGCGCCCACCGCCGGGATGCGCAGCTCGGGCACGACGAGCACCCCCTCGCCCGCGCCGAAGCGCGCGTTGAAGCGGCGCGCGACGTCGCGCATCAGCTCGACGTGCTCGCGCTGGTCCTCGCCCACCGGCACCTCCTGCGCGCGGTACGCGAGCACGTCCGCCGCCATCAGCACCGGGTACAGCAGCAGCGCCGCCGACACCAGCTCGCGCTCGCGCACCGACTTGTCGCGGAACTGGTGCATGCGCTGCAGGCGCCCGAGCTCCGTCACGCTGCTCAGGAGCCACGTCAGTTCCGTGTGCTCGTGCACGTCGCTCTGGCGAAACAGCGTGCAGCGCGCCGGATCGAGCCCGGCGGCGAGCAGGATCGCGACCGTGTCGTGCACGCGGTCGCGCAGTTCCGCGGGGTCGAACGGCACGGTCAGCGCGTGCAGGTCCACGACGCAGAAGATCCCTTCGCCGGATTCCTGGCTCTCGACGTACTGGACGATCGCGCCGAGGAAGTTGCCGAGGTGCTTGCGCCCGGTCGGCTGGATGCCCGAGAAGATGCGCACGCCGGGCTAGAAGGTCTCGCGCAGCACCGGGTTGCGGGCCGCAGCAACCTCGTCCAGACGCCGGACCGGGGTCGTGTAGGGGGCGCCCGCCGCGATCTGCGGGTCCTCGCGCGCCTCCGCGACGATCTGCGCGACCGCCTCGGCGAACGCGTCGAGCGTCTCGCGCGTCTCCGTCTCCGTCGGCTCGATCATCAGCGCCTCGTCGACTAGAAGCGGGAAGTAGACGGTCGGCGGGTGAAAGCCGTGGTCGAGCAGCCGCTTGGCGACGTCCAGCGTCTTGACGCCCGTCGCGCGCTTGAGCGGGCCGCCCGAGAGCACGAACTCGTGCATGCACAGCTCGCCGTATGCCAGCGGCAGCTGCTCCGCGACCTCGCCGTCGCCCGCCTGCCGCAGGCGCGCGCGCAGGTAGTTCGCGTTCACCACCGCCGCCTCGCTCGCATCCTTCAGTCCGTCCGCGCCGAGTGAGCGGATGTACGCGTAGGCGCGCACGAACGTGCCGTAATTGCCGTGGAAGCCGCGCATCCGCCCGATCGACTTGCGCGGCGCCTCCAGCACGAACGCGCCGTCCTCGCCTCGCGCGACGACCGGCGCCGGCAGGTACGGCGCCATCCGCTCCGAGGTCGCGATCGGCCCCGACCCCGGGCCGCCGCCGCCATGCGGCTGCGTAAACGACTTGTGCAGGTTGAAGTGCACGATGTCGAAGCCCATGTCGCCCGGCCGCGACCAGCCCATCACCGCGTTGAGGTTCGCGCCGTCGTAGTACAGCGTCGCGCCCGCCGCGTGCACGATCCGCGCGATCTCCTCCATGTTCGCGTCGAACACCCCCAGCGTGTTCGGGTTGGTCAGCATCAGGCACGCCACGTCGTCGCCGACCTTCGCGCGCAGGTCGTCGAGATCGATGCCCCCCGCGTCGTTGGTCGCGAGCTTGACCAGCTCGAGGCCCGCCATCGTCACCGTCGCAGGGTTCGTGCCGTGCGCCGTGTCCGGCGCCAGCACCTTCGTGCGTCGGTCGCCGCGGTCCTCGTGGTAGGCGCGCGTCAGCAGCACGCCCGCGAGCTCGCCCTGGGAGCCCGCCGAGGGCTGCAGCGAGACGTGCGGCAGGCCCGCGATCTCGCCGAGCGCGAGCTGCAGGTTCCACATCAACTCGAGCGCCCCCTGCGCGCGCTCGGGCGCCTGCAGCGGGTGCATGCGCGCGTGCCCCGGCAGCGCCGCCACGCGCTCGTGCAGGCGCGGGTTGTGCTTCATCGTGCACGAGCCCAGCGGGTAGAAGCCCGAGTCGAGGTCGAAGTTGCGCTTGGACAGCCCCACGTAGTGGCGCACGATCTCGGGCTCGGAGACCTCCGGCAGACGCGGCGGCTGCGCGCGGCGAAAGCGCGCCGGCAGCAGCTCATCGGGCTCGACCCGCGGGACTTCCTGCTCCGGGCACACGAACGCGCGCCGTCCGGTCGCGCCCTTCTCGAAGATCGTCTTTGCGCGCTCGCGCTGAAGCGGCGGCTCGCGCAGCGCGTCCCCCGGCCCGCTCATACGCTCACCGCCGTGCTGGCCGATCTCCGATCGGTGGCCGCCACCGCCGCCGCGAGGGTCTCGGCCAGGCGATCGATGTCCGCGCGCGAGCGCCGCTCGGTCAGCGCCACCAGCAGCACGCCGCGGTCCTCCTCGCGCCCGCTCAGGGCGTGCACGTCCACGCCCGCGTTGACCCCGCGCTCCGCGCATCGCCGGAGAACCGCACCGACGTCCGCGTCGAGCCGCAGCGCGAACTCGCGCACCACCGGCTGCTCGTGCAGCTTCTCGACGCCCTCGAGCGCCGCCAGCGTCTCGCGCGCGTAGTGCGTGCGCGCGAGCAGGAGCTCGCCGAGCTCGACGATCCCGCGGCGCCCGAGCCAGGTCAGGTACACGACGCCCGCGAGCGCGTTCAGCGCCTGTGCCGTGCAGATGTTGGAAGTCGCTTTCTCGCGGCGGATGTGCTGCTCGCGCGTCTGCAGCGCGAGCACGAAGCCGCGGCGGCCGTCGACGTCGGTCGTTTCGCCCGCGATACGCCCCGGCAGCAGGCGCAAGAACTCGGCGCGCGCCGCGAACAGGCCGAACGACGGGCCGCCGAAGTCGAGCCTGTTCCCCAGTGGCTGGCCCTCGCCCACGGCCACGTCCACGCCGCACTCCCCGGGGGGCGCGAGGATCCCCAGCGTGATCGGGTCCACTTGCGCGACGACCACCGGGCCGCCGTCGCCGCCGGACCGCGCGCCGCGACCGGCGCGTCTCAGATCGGCGCTCGCCGGCGCGCGCCTCCCGTTCTCACCGGCGCCATGCGCGGGTTGCGCGACCGCCTTCGCCGCGTCGCTCAGCGCTCGCGCGTCCTCGACCGCGCCGTAGAAGTTCGGCTGCGCGAAGATCGCCGCGCTCGTCTGCGCGTCGATCGCCTCCGCCCACGCGTGTGCGTCGGTTACGCCGTCGCGCAGCGGGACCTCGACGACGTCCATCCCGAACCCGTGCGCGTGCGTGCGCAGCGTCCCCAGCGTGTGCGGGTGAAGCCCCGCGCTCGCCACGATCCGCCGCTTCGCGTTGTGGAGCTTTGCCAGATACGCCGCCGCCGCCACCGCCGACGGCCCCTCGTACACCGACGCGTTCGACACGTCGAGCGCCGTCAGCTCGCAGATCGCCGTCTGGTACTCGAACATCACCTGCAGCCCGCCCTGCGAGATCTCCGGCTGGTAGGGCGTG
>DATBCA010000237.1:0-2603 GCA_036270715.1 Solirubrobacteraceae bacterium | reverse complement strand
GACTTGACGGCCGTCGCGAACGGTGCGGGGAGGGCGTCCGCCACCCCGCCGCGCACGAGCACGACGACCTCGACGCGACGCGCCGGCAAGGGAGGCGAACGCACCGCGGTGCGCCTCACGACCTCGAGCGCGCAGGAAGTGACGGCCGGTTGACGCCGCGCAGGCGAGGCACTGCGCGCGGTCGTCGCCCGGTCAGCGCGCGGTGCGGGCGGAGCCACGTGGCACGCGGCCGCCTTCCGCCCCCGCCTCCGATGCGGGCCCACTCGCCGTCGAGATCCCGAGCACGCGCATCGACTTCAGGCCGAGGCTGAGCTTCTCGCGCCCGTCGCTCGAGGCGACGTCGTGCCCCGAGAGCTCGCGCACGCGCTCCAGGCGGTAGTAGATCGTATGCCGGTGCGTGAACAGGCGCTGGGCCGTGCCCGCGACGTTGCCGTCGGCCTCCAGGAACGCCTCGAGCGTGCGCACGAGCTCGGTCTCGTACTGCTCGTCGTAGGCGACTAGCGGCTCGACCGTCTCGGCGTAGAAGCGCTGCAGCTCCTGCGGGTTCTCGCTCATCGCCGAGAGCAGCAGCCGGTAGGCGCCGGTCTCCTCGAACGCGAGCGCCGCGCCGTCCGCCTGCGCGTGGGCGACGTTGGCCGCGAGCAGCGCTTCGCTCGCCGCGCGCGGCAGGTCGGCGGGGTCCGCCGCGATGCGGCTGCGGCCGAGCGCGAACGTGAAGCCCGACAGCGAGGCCTGCATCTCGCGCAGCACCGCGTCGGCAGCACGCGCGGCGGTCGCCTCTTCGCCGCCGGGAACCAGCACCAGCACCTCGGCGCCGGGGATCCCGTCGCGCTCGGAGAGCGCCGCGATCGAGCGGTTGACAGCGGCCTTCGCGCCGCGCTCGGCGATCGCGCGCACGCGCCCGCGCCAGCCCTCGTCGGTGGGCGCCTGCGGGTGCGCGCGGGCGACGATCATGCACGCGCCCTCCTGGAGCTGGAGCGAGAGCTCCGATGCGCGCGCCAGCAGCTCCTCGCGCTCGGTCAGCTCGCGGCCCAGAACGGCGCGCAGGAAGTCCGCCGAGGCCGATTCCGAGACGCGCTCGGGCGCGCGGATGCGCTCGACCTCGGAGGCGATGATCGTCGCGAGCAGGCGCTGCATGGACGCACTGGGCTTCTCCTTGGAGCGCACGTGGAGCGTGCCCACGGGGGTGTCCGCGACCCGCAGCGGGACGCTGAAGACGCCTTTGCCGCTGTTCAGCAGCGAGCGCTCCTCCGCGGGCGAACCGGCGGCGACGGCGAGTGTCGCGCCCCACGCGTCGGTCACCGCGAGGCTCGCGCCAATCGCCTTCGCCGCCGCGCGAACTACCTCTGGAAGGCCTGCGCCGGACTCGATCGCTTCGGTGACCGCGTCCAGCGCCGCGAGGTCGGACAAGGCGGCTAATCCCAGGTATACACGGCGGCGAGCGCGGCGACCACGCCGACGCCGACGAGAACCGCGAGCACGTAGAGCGAGAGGATCGCGGCGGCGAGCCGCTCCCACAGGCGCGAGTACGCGCTCCACGCCGGCACGAGAATCAGCGCGGCGAACAGCACCACGCCGACCGCACCGGCGCCGACGCCCACGAGGTAGTCGATCGTCGTCCTGCTCATCGCTCTGTCCTGCTCAGGGATTGTGACGCACCGTCCCGTCGGCCGCCGGGCGCGCGGCCCCGAAGGCCGCGCCGACGGACTCCGCGGCGATCGCCTTCGCCGGCACCGCGCCGCCGATCGCGACCACCGTCGGACCCGAGCCGCTCACGAACGCGCGCTCGGCGCCCGCCGCGCGGGCGCGCGCGAGCTCGGCGGCGATCGACGGGCACAGCGACACGGCGGCCTCCTGGAGGTCGTTCTCGAGCAGCGATGCGGCGGCCGGCAGCGGCTGCCCGTGCGCGAGCGCGGCCGCGAGCTCCCCGTGTAGCACGGCGAGCTGTGCCTCGGAACGGCGCGCGGATAGCTCGTCTGCGCGGGCGTACACGCTCGCGGTCGAAAGCTCGTGGGCCGACGGCAGAACGAGCACGCGAAGCGCGGGCTCGGGATCGGGCAGCGCGCGCAACCGCTCGCCGGCTCCGCTCGCCAGCCAGCGGCCCGGGGCGAGCGCCGCCGGCACGTCGGCTCCGAGCGCGCGCGCGAGCTCGAGGAGCAGGCGCTCGTCGCCCAGCCCCGACGCCGCCGCGCACAGGCGGAGCGTGCATGCGGCGTCGGCCGAGCCGCCGCCGAGGCCCGCGGCGAGGGGAATGCGCTTGCGCAGCTCCAGACGCACCGGCGGGTGATCCCAGCCGGTCGCGGCGCGAAACGCGCCGAGGGCGCGGGCGGCGAGATTCTGCGCGGGCGAGCCCGCGAGGGCGGGCGCGATCAGCTCGTCCGCGGGTGTGCCCGGCGGCGCAGACGCCAGCGTGAGCTCGTCGGCGAGCGAGATCGATTGCATCACCGTGACGAGCTCGTGACGGCCGTCCGAAGCGCGCACCTGCCCCACGAACAGGCCGAGGTTGACCTTCGCCGGCGCGAGCGCCCGCAGCGGCGTGAGCGCGCCGGCGCCACGCGGGCGGGTCATATCCCGAGCGCCGCGGCCAGCTCGCGGAAGTCCTC
>DATBCA010000236.1:0-4810 GCA_036270715.1 Solirubrobacteraceae bacterium | reverse complement strand
CTCTCCGTCTCGTCATCGCTCGAGAGGATCAGCGCGTCGATCCCGACCCCCTCACCGAGGGCGCCGCGCGCGCGCGGGCTCGCGACGAGCGTGCGCGCCGCGCGGGCGGCGCGCAGCGCCCCCGCGTCGCCCGCGGTGACGTACACCGCGTCCATCCCCGCGATCTCGCCGAGACCGAGCCCCGCGTCCGCGCCCGATGGTTCCAGGCGCGGCCCGAGGGTCGTGATCGTGCGCTCGCCCGTCGCGTCGATCAGCGTCAGCGCGCGGCGCGTCGGCTCGCTCCTGAAGGCCGCGCGCACGCGCACTCCGAGCTCGCCCAGGCGTGCGACCGACCGGGTCGCGAGCTCGTCGTCGCCGAGCGCCGTGAACAGCGTCGTCTCGGCTCCCAGGCGCGCGAGCGCGACCGCGACGACGGCGCCGCCGCCCGCGGGCTCCTCGAACGGCCCGCCCGCGTGCGCGATCTCGCCGGCGAGCGGCACGCGCTCGACACGCGCGAACTGCACCCACTCGATGTGCCCCACCACCGCCACCCTCGGGCTGCTCGCGCGCACGCGCGCGAGTCTCGCATACGATGCGCCGATGGAGCCGGTGCTGCGCAGCGAAGCGCCCGCGCCGCACGTGCGCCTGCTCACACTCAACCGGCCGGAGCAGCTCAACGCGATGAGCGCCGAGTTGTGTGAGGCGCTGCACGAAGCGCTGCGCGCGACCGCGCGCGACCGGTCTTGCCGCGCGGTCGTCCTCACCGGCGCGGGACGCGGGTTCTGCGCCGGGCTCGACCTGCACGGCTACGGCGCCGCGCCCGAGAACGACGGCAGCGACGAACCGCGCGACCGGCTCGCAAACCAGCAGCACATGTCCACGCTGATCCTCGGCCTGCGTGCGCTGCCGCAGCCCGTGATCGCCGCCGTCAACGGGCCGGCCGCGGGCTTCGGGCTTGCGCTCGCGCTCGGCTCGGACATTCGCTACGCGGCCGCGAGCGCGGTCTTCCGCGCGGCGTTCATCAACATCGGCGTCTCCAACTGCGACATGGGCACGAGCTGGCTGCTCCCGCGCCTGATCGGCGCGTCGCGCTCGCACGAGCTGATGCTCACCGGCCGCCGCGTCGGCGCGCAGGAGGCGCTCACGATCGGGCTCGTCGCGGAGGTCGTCGAGGACGCGCGTCTGCTCGAGCGCGCCCTGCAGGCCGCCGCGCAGATCGCCTCGCTCGCGCCGTGGGGAGTGCGCCTCACCAAGCGCGGAATGTGGAGCGCGCTCGAGATCCCCTCCGAGCAGGCCGCCGTCGAGTACGAGGATCGCCAGCAGATCATGGCGACGTTCGGCAAGGCCGTTCCCGAGGCGGTCGGCGCGTTCCTCGAGAAGCGCGCGGCCGAGTTCGCCGACTGAGCATGAGCGCGCTGTTCGACGTCTCGGGCAAGACCGCGCTCGTCACCGGCGGCTCGCGCGGCATCGGGCTGATGATCGCGCGCGGACTCGTCCAGGCCGGGGCGCGCGTCCTCATCTCCTCGCGCAAGCAGGATGCGCTCTACGCAGCCGCCGCCGAGCTCGCCAAGGACGGCGAGTGCGAGGCGATATCCGCCGACCTCTCCTCGCCCGAGGGCGCCGCCGCGCTCGCCGCCGCGACGCGCGAGCACGTCGACGCGCTCGACATCCTCGTCAACAACGCCGGAGCTACCTGGGGCGCGCCGCTCGAGGAGTTTCCGCCGAGCGGCTGGGACCGCGTTATGCACACGAACGTCGAGGGCGTCTTCCACCTCACGATCGCGCTGCTCGGCGTGCTGCGCGCGGCCGCGAGCGAGGATGACCCGGCGCGCGTCATCAACATCGGCTCGATCGACGGCCTGCGCGTGCCCGTCACCGAGAACTACAGCTACAGCGCGAGCAAGGCCGCAGTGCACATGCTCACCCGCCACCTCGCCAAGCGCCTCGCCTCCGAGCACGTCACCGTCAACGCGATCGCACCCGGGCCCTTCCCGAGCAAGATGACTGCGTTCATGCTCGACGAGCCCGCCTCACGCGAAGCCGTCGAAGGCATGGTCCCGCTCGGGCGCCTCGGGCGCGGCGATGACGCCGCCGGCCTCACGATCTTCCTCGCCTCGCGCGCCGGCTCGTACCTGACGGGCAGCGTGATCCCGCTCGACGGCGGCATCACCGGCTGCAACTGAGGCTCGCGCAGGGGCCTCCCCGCGCGCCGGGCCCCGAGGTCCGCTTGCGTAATCCTGGCCCGATGACAACGCCGCGCGGCTTCTTCGGCGTGCTCCGCCACCGTGACTACCGCTTCGTCTGGCTCGCGCACTCGTTCAGCATCCTCGGCGACCGCATCGTCATCGTAGCCGTCGCGCTGCTCGTGATCAAACTCACCGGCAACGCGACCGATCTCGGCCTCGTCTTCGCCGCCTGGGCGCTCGCGCTCGTCTCGTTCCTGCTCATCGGCGGCGTCTGGGCCGACCGCCTGCCGCGCCACAGGGTGATGGTGGTCGCCGACGTCGTTCGCTTCGCACTCCATGCGGCGTTAGCCGCCCTCATCCTCACCGGCCAAGTCCGCATCTGGCACCTCGTCGTCATCGAGGGCCTGTTCGGCGCCGCGGAGGCCTTCTTCCAGCCGGCGTCGACGGGGCTGCTGCCGCAGACAGTTCCCGAGGAGGAGATCCAGGAGGCGAACGCGCTGCGCTCGCTGTCGGAAAACGTCGCCGAGTTCGCGGGCCCCGCGCTCGCCACCGGGCTCGTCCTCGGCCCCGGCGCCGGCTGGGCGTTCGCGCTCGACGCGGCCACCTTCCTGCTCAGCGCGGCGCTGCTCGTGCGCGTGCGGCCGCGCGAGCGCGCCCCCGCGGCCTCGGTCGGCGCCGGCGAGCGCGAGCCGTCGGTCTGGCGGCAGATGCGCGAGGGCGCGCGCGAGGTGCGCGCGCGGGCGTGGGTGTGGGCGACGCTCGCCGCATTCTGCGCCGCGCTGTTCTTCGGGCTGGCGCCGTGGTACATCCTCGGCCCCGTCGTCGCGCGCGAGCAATACGGCCACGTCGGCGTCTACGGCCTCGTCGCCGCCGCGCTCGGCATCGGCACCGTCGCCGGCTCGCTGATCGGCGTGCGCTGGCGACCTCGCCACCCCATGCGCGTCGGGATGCTCGCCGCCGTTCTGTGGGCGCTCGTCGGGCTCGCGTACGCGTCGGGTGTCACGCTCGTCGTCGTCGTGCCCGTATGCGTCATCGGCGGCGCCGGGATCGCTCTGTTCGACGTCTGGTGGACCACCGCGCTAGCCGAACACATCCCGCCCGAGAAGCTCTCCCGCGTGAGCTCCTACGACTGGATGGTCTCGCTCGGGCTGCTCCCCGTCGGCTACGCGCTCGTCGGGCCGATCTCGCACGCCCTCGGAGCGGTAACCGTCATGATCGCCGGCTCCATTCTCGCGGCGCTCGCGCTCGCGCTCGGGCTCTCGCCGCGCGAAACGCGCCTGCTCGAGCGCGTCGACGCGCCCCAGCCGGCCGCCGCGGCAGAGCCGTTGCGCGTAGGCTCCGCGCCATGATGGACTTCCAGATCGCCCGCGATGACCTGCATCGCTACCGCGTCGTCGACGCGGAGCCCGCCGACCTCGAGGACGGGCAGGCGCGCCTCGCCGTCGAGCGCTTCGGCCTCACCGCCAACAACATCACCTACGCCAAGTTCGGCGACGCCATGTCCTACTGGAACTTCTTCCCCGCCGAGGACGGGTGGGGGCACATGCCCGTGTGGGGCTTCGCCCGCGTCAGCGAGAGCCGCCACGACGCGATCGAGGAGGGCGTCCGCGTGTACGGCTACCTGCCGCCCGCGGGCGAGCTCATCGTCACGCCGCAGCGCGTCGACGAGCGCGGGTTCCGCGACGGCGCCCCGCACCGCGCCGAGCTGCCCGCCGTCTACAACGCGTACGCGCTCACCACCGCCGACCCCGTCTACGACGCCGACAGCGAGGACCTGCAGATGTTGCTGCGCCCGCTGTTCTTCACCTCGTATCTCATCGACGACTTCCTCGGTGATCGCGGTCTCCTCGACGGCAACGTGATCGTCCTCTCGAGCGCGTCCAGCAAGACCGCCATCGGGCTCGCCTTCCTGCTCTCGCGGCGCGAGGGCGTCGAGGTCCTCGGTCTCTCCTCCGCGCGCGGCGCCGAGTTCGCGCGCACGCTCGGCTGCTACGCCGAAGTGCTCTCCTACGACGACGGCGACAGCCTTCCCGACGACGACGCCGTCTACGTCGACATGGCCGGCGACGCGCGCGTGCGCGACCTCGTCCACCGCCACTTCGGCGCGCGCCTCGTGCACTCCGCCGTCGTCGGCGCCACGCATCACGACCACATGGGCGCCGTGCCCGACGACCTCCCTGGCCCGCGGCCCGCGTTCTTCTTCGCCCCCGACCAGGTCAGCAAGCGCACCAAGGAATGGGGCGCCGCCGAGCTCGAGCGCCGGCTCGCCGACGCATGGCGGCCGTTCATCGAGTGGACCGGCGGCTGGCTCGAGGTCATCCACGCGGGCGGCGGCGAGGCTCTTGCGCAGGCTTACCTCGAGCTGCTCGACGGCCACGTCGACCCCGCCAAGGCGCACGTCTTCTCGCCTCAGGATCGCTAACTCGGTCTCAGTCACCTGAAGGCCGCGCTACGCGCGCGCACGCGCGCGCGAGGCGCTCGCTGACGCGCGCGATGTGACTCACTCGATCGGCGTGCCGCGCGCGCGCGGCGCTCGCTGACGCACTCGATGTGACCCACTCGATCGGCCTGCGGCGCGCGCACGCGCGCGCGAGGCGCTTCCGGACGCGCTCCACGTGACCCGCTCGATCGCTCGCTCCATGTCA
>DATBCA010000235.1:0-2386 GCA_036270715.1 Solirubrobacteraceae bacterium | reverse complement strand
CCAATGTCACATTCGTTGAATGACGTACGTCACATCCAAGGAGCGTCCTTGCGCGTAGAAATTCAACGACGCCCCCGAAGAGCCATCGACTGAGCGCCAATGGTCACCCCCAACGACACCATCGCAGCCGGCCCCGCCGTGGCGTTCGCGCTCCCGGAGCTGGATCTGCGCGCGCTCGCGCGGCGAGCGGCGCTGCCGATGCTGCTCGCGCTGGCGGCCGCGGCGGCGCTGCTGCTCGCTTCGAGCCACCTGCACGCGGTGGCCGGCGAGGTGCGCCGCGTGCTCGACCTCAACCCCGGCTGGGCGATCCTCGCGGTCGTGTTGGAGTGCGCGTCGCTGGCCGGATACGTCGCGCTGCTGTCGCTCGTCGCCGGTCGAGCTGCGCCGCGGGTGGGCGTGCGCGAGGGCGCGCAGATCACGTTCGCGGGGGCGGCGGCGACACGACTGCTGCCGACCGCCGGCGCCGGCGGGCTCGCGCTCGCGCTGTGGGCGCTGCGACAGGCGGGACTGTCCGCGCGCGCGGCGACGCGGACGCTGCTCGTGTTCCTGGTGCTGCTGTACTCGGTGTTTCTCGCTGCGATCGCGCTCGCGGGCAGCGTGCTTGCCCTGGGGCTCGTGAGCAGCCACGGGCCCGTCGAGCTGAGCGCCATCCCGGCCGCGGGCGCGGCGCTCGCGATCGCGCTCTGCCTCGCCCTTGCGGCGGGCGGCGGCAAGGCGCCGGCAGCGGGACATCGCGAGCTCGACGGAGACGAGCACGGCTGGCGCGCGAGCGCCGACAGAGGCGAGCGGCTGGCCGCGAACGCCCGCTTCGCGGGGGCCGCAGTCCGCGACGCCGCCGCGTTCGTTCGACAGACCGACGCGCGGCTCGCGGGCGCGATCGCCTACTGGGGATTCGACGCGGCGGTCCTGTGGGCGACGCTGCACGCGCTCGGCACGCCGCCGGCGGTTCCGGTGATCGTGCTCGCGTACTTCGTCGGCCAGGTCGCGAACACGCTCCCCGTCCCGGGCTCGGTGAGCGGCGGGATCGCGGGCGTGCTCCTGGCGTTCGGCGTCGCCCCCGCGCTCGCGCTGCCGGCGGTGCTCGCCTACCGGACGATTGCCGTGTGGCTCCCGTCACCCGCGGCCGTCGCGTCGGTGTCGGCCCTTCGCGGCACCGTCGCGCGGTGGCGCGAGGAGACGGGCGCGGCACGGTGCGCCGACCAGCGCGCAGCGGCCGCCTGACTACAGCGCGCAGGCCAACAGCAGGGCACTGCCTCGCGCGCGCGGGCGCGCGACACCGAGTATGCGTCGATGACGTCACCGCGCCGCCGGATGTCAATGAACGATCATTCGATCTGGGAGCTGACAATGAGCTGGAGCGCGAACGACATCCCTGATCAGAGCGGCCGGGTAACGGTCGTGACCGGCGCGAACGGAGGGCTCGGGCTCGAGACCGCGCGCGAGCTGGCGCGCAAGGGCGCGCACGTCGTGATGGCGGTGCGAAACCAGGACAAGGCGCAGGCAGCGGCTGCGGACATCCGCGCGGGAACGCCCGACGCGGCGTTGGAGATGGTCGCCGTGGACCTCGGCTCGCAGGCGTCGGTGCGGGCGGCGGCCGAGCAGATCCTGCGCGATCACGAGCGCATCGATCTGCTCGTCAACAACGCCGGCGTGATGGGGATTCCCGAGCGCAAGACGGTCGACGGCTACGAGATGCAGTTCGGGGTCGATCACCTCGGTCACTGGACGCTGACGGCGCTGCTTCTGCCGGCGCTGCTGCGAAGTCCGGATGCGCGGATCGTCACCGTGACGAGCACCGCACACCTCATGGGCCGCGCGGTAGACACGAAGAACCCGCACCTCGAGGGTCGCTACCGGCCCTGGCGCGCGTACGGTCAGGCGAAGCTCGCGAACTTTCACTTCGGCCTCGGATTGCAACGCGAGCTCGCGCGCGCCGGCGCAAGCGCGGCGAGCTTGATCGCGCACCCCGGACTGTCGAACACGGACCTGCAGACGGTGAGCGTCGAGGAGACCGGCGGCGGCGCGAGTCAGCGCTTTTTCCTGATGCTCGCGCAGCGAACCGGCATGACGCCTGCAAGCGGTGCGCTCTCGCAGTTGCGCGCGGCGAGCGACCCGGGCGCAAAGGGCGGCGAGTTCTACGGACCGCTGTGGGTGAGCAGCGGGCCGCCGGTGCGCAAGCCGGTGTTGCGGCGCGTCGGGATGGCCCGTGCGATCGCGCAGCTGTGGGAGGTCTCGGAGCGCGAGACCGGCGTATCGCTCGCGTTCAGTTGAGCGCGAGCTGACGCGCGGCGCTCGGCTGCAGACCCTTGGCCGTGCGCTTGTTGATGAAGAGCATGTACGGGCCCGGCGGCAGCACCGCGCTCGAGCTCGGAACGTTGACCTGGAG
>DATBCA010000234.1:0-1755 GCA_036270715.1 Solirubrobacteraceae bacterium | reverse complement strand
TGTAGAGAGGCTCGGCTCATGAGCGCCGGGGCCGCCGTGGAGAGCACGGCCGCCGAGTCGCCGGCGGAGGAGCGCCTGCGTGTGCTCGTCAAGGAGAAGATCGGCGATTCGGGCATCGAGCTGCTGCGCCGGCACTTCGACGTCGAGGTCGGCGTCGACTGGAGCGACGAGGATCTCGCCGAGCGCATCGGCGAGTTCCACGGGATCGTCATCCGCTCGGCGACCAAGCTGACCGCCGAGCTGCTCGAGCGCGCCAGCTCTCTACGCGTGATCGGGCGCGCGGGCGTGGGTGTCGACAACGTCGACGTCGACGCCGCGACCAAACGCGGGATCGTCGTCGCGAACGCGCCGCAGTCGAACGTCGTCACCGCCGCCGAGCACACGATGGCGCTGCTGCTCGCGCTCGCGCGCAACATCCCGCAGGCGCACTCCTCGCTCACCAGCGGCAAGTGGGAGCGCTCCAAGTTCTCGGGCATCGAGCTGTACGAGAAGACGCTCGGGATCCTCGGCTTCGGGCGCATCGGCCAGCTCGTCGCCCACCGCGCGCGCGGGTTCGACATGCGCGTGCTCGCGTTCGATCCCTTCGTGAGCGCCGAGCGCTACCGCGAGCTCGGCGTCGAGAAGGTCGCGAGCGTGGAGCAGCTCTACGAGCAGTCGGACTTCATCACCGTGCACCTACCCAAGACGCCCCAGACCGAAGGCATCCTCGGCGCGGACGCGTTCGCGCGGATGCGCGACGGCGTGCGCGTGCTCAACGTCGCGCGCGGCGGGCTGATCGACGACGCCGCGCTCAAGGAGGCGCTCGACTCGGGCAAGGTCGGCGGCGCCGCGCTCGACGTGTTCCCGTCCGAGCCCATCACCGAGTACCCGCTGTTCGACGGATACCCCAACGTGATCGTCACGCCGCACCTCGGCGCCTCCACCGCGGAGGCGACGGATCGCGCCGGCTACCAGAGCGCGGAGCAGGTCGTCGCCGCGCTCACCGGGGGCGTCGTCTCCACGGCCGTCAACATCCCGGCGATCGCCGCCGAGGACATGGAGGTGCTCGGCCCGTTCCTGCCGCTCGCCCGGCAGCTGGGCCGGCTCGCGATGGCGCTGGCGGAGGGCAGCTCGGTGGAGCGCATCGAGGCCGCCTTCCTCGGGCGGATCGCCGACTTCGACACCCGCCTGTTGACGCTCGCGGTGATCCAGGGGGCGCTGCAGGGCCGCACCGAGGAGCAGGTCAACCTCGTGAACGCGCCCGCGATGGCCGACGAGCGCGGGATCATCGTTGAGGAGAAGTCCGTCAGCGAGGCGCAGGATTTCCACGAGCTGATCCGCGTGAGCGTCGTCTCCGGAGGCGAGCGCGTCGCCGTCGCCGGCACCGGCATCGGCCCGAGCCGCGTGCCGCACCTCGTCGAGGTGCAGGGCAGGCGTCTGACGATCGAGCTCGAGCCGTTCGTCACCGTCTTCCGATACGCCGACGTGCCGGGCATGATCGGCCGCGTCGGCACGCTGTTCGGCGAGTACGGAATCAACATCTCTTCCGCCGCCGTCGGGCACACGGCCAACGGCGGCGATCGCGCGGGCTCGCCCGCGGGGGCCGTCGAGGGCGCCCAGCGCCACGCGGCGATGGTCGTCACGACCGACGCGCTCGTCCCGCGCGACGTCGTCAGGGAGATCGTCGCCTCCGAGGGCTTCCTCGACGGCTGGACCGTCGATCTGAGCTGAGCAGATCGTTATAGGCTGCGCGTCGTGCGCGCGGTCGTCATCACC
>DATBCA010000233.1:0-1956 GCA_036270715.1 Solirubrobacteraceae bacterium | reverse complement strand
CGGCATCCCTCCATTCCTTTCACCTCGGCCTCGCCATCGCCGCGGTGCTCGTTGCCGCGGGCGGCGTCGCCGGGGCGGTGTTCATCCGCAACCCGCGCGGGAAGGTGCGCGCGGAGTCGTGCGCGGGTGGTTCGCTGGTCGGCGCGAGCGCGGAACTCGCCGAGCTCGAGTCGCGACGCCGCGCGCTGCCTCAGCCGACGGGTTCGCGCGCGTAGGCGCGCATCGCCTCGATGATCGGGCCGAGCCGCAGGCCGCTCTCGGTGAGGCGGTACTCGACGGTCGGCGGGCTCGACGGGATGACCGTGCGCTCGACAAGCCCCGCGGCCTCGAGGTCGCGCAGGCGCTCGGAGAGCATCCGCGGGGAGATCCCGCGGATCGCCTCGGCGAACTCGTTGAAGCGCAGCGCGCCGCTGAGCGCTGCGTAGATGATCGACAGCTGCCAGCGCCGCTCGAGGAGGTCCGCCATCTGGCGAACCTCCTCGGGGACGGGATTGCACCTGCGTGCGGGTCGCGACATCGTTGCTACGCGTGCGCGACGGCCGGCGCGGGCTCGAGCGCGCGGTCGAGTACCTCCTGCACGGTCATCACCGGGTGGAAGGTCATCTGCGCGCGCACGTCCTCGGGTATCTCGTCGAGGTCGCCGCGGTTGCGCTCGGGCAGGATCACGTCCGTGAGCCCGGCCGCGTGAGCGGCGAGCGCCTTCTGCTTGAGCCCGCCGATCGGCAGCACTCGACCTTGCAGCGTGACCTCTCCGGTCATGCCGACCGTGTGCTTGACCGGTCGTCCCGTCAGCAGCGAAGCGAGCGCCGTGACCATCGTCACGCCCGCGCTCGGCCCGTCCTTCGGGATCGCGCCCGCGGGCACGTGGATGTGGAACTCCTTCTTCTCGAACGCCGACTCGTCGATGCCGAGCTCCTCCGCGTGGCCGCGCACGTATGACAGCGCGATCTGCGCGGACTCCTTCATGACGTCGCCGAGCTGGCCCGTGAGCACGAGCCCGCCCTTGCCGCCGTTCTTCATCGCGCTCGCCTCGATGAACAGCACGTCGCCTCCCGCCATCGTCACCGACAGGCCCGTAGCGACGCCCGGCGTCGCGGTCCTCGCGGCCGACTCCTGGAAGAACTTCTGCCGTCCCAGCGCGTCGCGCACCGCGTCGATGTCGATCGTCACCGGCTTGCCCGCGGCGCCGCTCGCCGCGGCCTTCGCCAAGCGGTCGCTCGCCGTCGTCTTCGACGACGCCGTCGCGCCCTTCGCGTCTGCCTTCGACTTCGCCTTCGGCTTCTCGGCGCCGTTGGCACTCGCCTCGGGGGCACTCGCCTCGGGCGCGCTTGCGCCGTCGGCGCTCGCCTCAGCGGGCGCGTCCTCGGTCGCGGCCTTCGGCGACGCGCCGTTCAGCGACTGCAGCGAGGCGATCGTCGTGGCGGTCTTGCGCAGCACGGTCCCCAGCTCGCGCTCGAGCTGACGGACGCCGGCCTCGCGCGTGTACTCGGAGATGATCGTGCGGAGCACCTCGTCCGACACCTCGACCTCGTTCTCGCGCAGGCCGTTGCGGTCGCGCTGGCGCGGCCACAGGTAGCCCTTGGCGATCGCGAGCTTCTCCTCGGAGGTGTAGCCGTCGAAACGGATGACCTCCATGCGGTCGAGCAGCGGCCCGGGGATCGTGTCGGCGACGTTTGCCGTCGCGAGGAACATCACCTGGCTGAGGTCGAGCTCGACGTCGAGGTAGTGGTCGCGGAAGGTGTGGTTCTGCGCAGGGTCGAGCACCTCGAGCAGAGCTGCCGAGGGATCGCCCCGCCAGTCCGCGCCGACCTTGTCGACCTCGTCGAGCAGGATCACCGGGTTCATCGTCCCCGCGTCGCGCAGCGCGCGCACGAGCCTTCCCGGCAGCGCGCCGATGTACGTGCGCCGGTGCCCGCGGATCTCCGCCTCGTCACGCACGCCGCCCAGCGACATGCG
>DATBCA010000232.1:0-4241 GCA_036270715.1 Solirubrobacteraceae bacterium | reverse complement strand
AGTTTTTGACGACGGAGATCGCGAGGTCGTAGCGGCGTCGGTATGCGAGCACGATGCCCGCGGTGTTCTCCACGGCGTTCCCGGCGATGGCGACGATGACGAGCCCAGCGAACGCCTGCGAGATCGAAAGGATCTTGATGGCGGGCGCGAGCGCGTTGACGAACCATTCGGAGACAAAGCCGGAGGCGACGCCCGCGACGACGAGCAGCGCAAGGTTGAGCGAGAGCGGCGGCCTCGCGCGCGCGTGCGCGCGCGAGGCACCCTCGTCCGGAATGCCTTCGCCGGACGCCGGGACGCCCGACCTGGAGCGAGCACCCTCCGGGGCCTCTGAGCTCGAGCCGCCCGCCAGGGCCTCTGAGCTCGAGCCGCCGGCCGCGGCGACTCCGGCGCTGGAACGCGCATCGGCCGGTTGATCGCCGCCGGATATGGCCGCGGGCGCGACGTCGGACCGCAGGTACGGGACGACCCACGCGAGGTAGACGACGAGCAGGCACGCGGCGCCGACGGCAGAGATGGTCTTGTAGTGGTGGCTCGCGCGGTCGTGAGCTCCGAGCGAGAGGCCGAGGACGACGATGATGAAGGCGGTTACGACGAGCAGCGTGGCGGTGTCGCGTGGGAGGCGGCGCGAGAAGCGCATGACGCCGTCGTGCGAGCGCGAGGCACCGACGACGATGACGAGGCCGAGAACGAGCAGCGCGTTGGCGAGAACGGATCCGACGATGGCGGTCTGTGCGACGACGAGCTCGTGCTTCTGCAGCGCGAAGATGACGACGAAGACCTCGGGGAGGTTGCCGAGGGTCGACTGGAGCATGCCGGTGACGCCGGGGCCGAAGCGCTCGCCGAGCTGCTCGGTGGAGAACGAAACGACGTATGCGAGGCCGGCGAGCGCGAGCGTGGCGAGCGCGAAGCGCGGCACTGACGCCCACTTCCCATAGTTGGCGACGCCGGCGAGTGCGGTGAAGACAGCGACGAGCGCGAGCGCGATGCGCTCGGCGTTCCTCAGGCCTGACATGCCCGCGCGCTCCGAGCCGCGTCAGTGACTCTCGAGCACGCGGTCGATGAGCCCGTACTCGCGAGCCTCGGCGGCGGTGAAGAAGCGGTCGCGCTCCATGTCGGCACTAACCTCCTCGATCGGTTTGCCGGTGGCGTCGGCGTAGATCTCGTCTATGCGTCGGCGCATGCTGAGGATCTCGCGCGCGTGTATCTCGATGTCGGTGGACTGACCGCGGAAGCCGGCGGAGGGCTGGTGGATGAGGATGCGCGAGTTGGGCAGCGCGGCGCGCTTGCCTTTGGTGCCGCCGGCGAGCAGGAGCGAGCCCATGGACATGGCGACGCCGACGCACATTGTCTGGATGTCGGGCTTGACGAAGTGCATGGTGTCGTAGATGGCGAGCCCCGAGTAGATGCTGCCGCCCGGCGAGTTGATGTACATCGAGATGTCCTTTTCGGGGTCCTGGCTCTCGAGGTGCAGGAGCTGGGCGACGACGAGGTTGGCTATCTGGTCGTCGATGGGCGTGCCGAGGAAGATGATGCGCTCGTTGAGCAGGCGCGAGTAGATGTCGAACTCGCGCTCGCCGCGCGCGGTGCGCTCGATGACCATGGGGATGAGGGGCATCGGAAGACCCTAACGCTCGCGAGGCGCACGCCGGCGAAACGCGACTTGCGCGGGCCTAGAGGTTGACTGAGCGCATGACGGCCTCGGGATAGCGATCACCGGCGGCCTCGGGCAGCGCCTCGGCTATCTGACGGACGTCGTCGTCGGACAGCTCGATCTCGGCGGCGGCGAGATTCTCTTCGAGGTAGGAGACGCGCTTGGTGCCTGGGATGGGAACGATGTGCTCGCCGCGATGGAGGACCCACGCGATCGCGAGCTGGCCGGGCGTGATGTTGCGTTCGGCGGCGAGCTCGCGCACGCGCGCGGCGAGCTCGAGGTTGGCTTTGAGGTTGTCGCCGGTGAATCGGGGGCCGTAGCGGCGGTAGTCGTCCTGGTCGAGCTCGTCGGGCGAGCTGAAGCGCCCGGAGAGGAACCCGCGCCCGAGCGGCGAGTAGGCGACGAGGGCGATGCCGAGCTCTTCGAGTGTGGGCAGGATCTCGTCCTCGACGTCGTGCGTCCATAGCGAGTACTCGGTCTGGACGGCGGTGATGGGGTGCACGGCATGCGCACGGCGAATGGTCTGCGCGCCGGCCTCGGAGAGGCCGATGTAGCGAACCTTGCCGGCGGTGACGAGCTCGGACATGGCGCCGACGGTCTCCTCGATGGGCGTCTGCGGGTCGACGCGGTGCTGGTAGTAGAGGTCGATGTGGTCGACGCCGAGGCGTTTGAGCGATCCGTCGCAAGCCTCGCGCACGTACGCGGGGCGGCCGTCGATGACGCGGTCGATGAGGTTGTCCTCGCTGACGAGCTTGATGCCGAACTTGGTGGCGAGGAAGACCTCGTCGCGGCGGTCGGCGACGGCGGAGCCGACGAGCCGCTCGTTGGTGTGCGGCCCGTACATGTCGGAGGTGTCGAGGAAGTTGCAGCCGAGGTCGAGCGCACGGGCGATCGTGGCTCGCGTTTCGCCTTCGTCGGCGGCGCCGTAGAACGCGGACATGCCCATGCAGCCGAGGCCGATCTCCGAAACGGCGGGGCCGCGGGGGCCGAGGGTGCGCTGCTTCATCTGCGCTTCACCTTCCTCTGGAGTCGATGTGGAGGGTCGCTGACGCGACAGGATATGGTGCGCGTGTGTTCCCGCTCAACCTGCCGAACGCACTGACGGTGATGCGGATCATGCTCGTGCCGGTGCTTGTGGTGGCGCTGCTTGGGAACACGCCGGCGGGCGACGTGCTGGCGGCGGTGGTGTTCGTGCTCGCGTCGCTGACCGATTTCATCGACGGGCGCCTCGCGCGCGCGCGTGACTCGGTGACGACGTTCGGCAAGCTGATGGACCCGCTGGCGGACAAGCTACTGATCATCGCGGCCCTGATCTCGCTGGTGTCGCTGCACCGCCTCGCGGCGTGGATCGCGATGGTGATCATCACGCGGGAGCTCGCGGTAACGGTGCTCCGCCTCGGCGTGAGCGGCGCGGGTGTGGTGGTCGAAGCGAGCATGCTGGGCAAGGTGAAGACGTGCCTTCAGATCGCTGCGGTGCTGGCGGTGATCGCGGTGCACGGGCAACCGCCGCTGGTGTCGGTGCTGCTGTACGCGGCGGTGGCTGTGACGGTGCTGTCGGGACTGGACTACTTCTTCGGCGTGCGCCGGAGCCTCGCGGCGGCGCAGACGCGCGGCGTGCGCGGCTGAGCGATCAGGAAGCGCGCGCGGCGGCGGAACGCGCGAGCCACTCGTCGATCCCGGTGTGACGCTCGAGGAGCGTGCCGCTGTCGATCTCGGCACGCAGCTCGGAGAGGAGCCCGTGGCGTTCGGCGACGACGTTGTGCTGGTGGATCGTCTCGAGGTTCTCCTGGCGGGCGGAGACGAAGCTCTCGCCGTCGAGGAGCGGAAACGCGGCAACGACGCCGGCGATCATCTCGCGCACGCAGTCCTCGACGAAGCGCGGGCGCGCGTGCGCCTTCTCCACGACGGCCACCTCGTCCGTGCGCTTCATGAGCTCGTAGATCTCCGATGACATGCTCGCCTCTGCGATGGCGAGCAGCGCGCCGCCGTCGATCTCGGCGTCGCAATTCTCGAGGCAGCCGATGTGGAGGGTGGCGAGCCCGCGCTGGTTGTGTGTGGCAACGGGCACGCTCGCGAGGATGCGGTCGATCTCCTCGCCAGAGAAGCCCTCGCCGACGAGCCGCTCGCGCGCTCGCGCGGCGACGAGCTCCTGCGCGCAGGGGCATGCGGTCATGCCCGTGGCGGTGACGCCGATGACGCGACGAGTGCCGGCGGCGGTGCAGACGGCGCGGCCGTAGAGCGTGTAGATCTCCTGCGTCTGCACGCCGGAGACGGGCGCGGGCTTGTGCTCGGGGTAGCGCGCCGCGATGGTGACCTCGGCGCGCTCGGCGCGCTGGCGCGAGCGGACGCGCTCGGCTATGTGTTGAGCGAGCGTCTCGGCACGGAACGGCGACTCGCGCAGGACGACCTCGCCGATGGCCTCGTTGATGACCTCCTCGAAGCGCGACATGTGCGCGCCCTTCTGGTCGGAGGGGAGATCGACGTAGCAGTCGAGGCGCGCGTAGAACAGCTCGTCGTGGATGCGAACGACCTTCTCGACGCCGGTAACGCCGACGCGCGAGAGGCCAATGGCGATCGCGGGCGGGCGCGC